>JAGYOI010000138.1 GCA_018399395.1 Prolixibacteraceae bacterium | reverse complement strand
CTCATATGTAAAAAGTGGATTTCTTAAGCAATTTCAAAAACAAAAAGAAGTTAGATGCTTCATTTTAAATATCTCTGAACGTCACGATGGATCAATTTCCAGTAAATTGATCAAAATAAGATTTTTTTTAATTTTGATAATAAAAAATATGGTGCTCGATCAATTGACCAATAAAAGACCCATATTCCAAATTCATTTATGATCCAAAACTTCGACAATAAAACATCCAAAGTTGGTGATGATTTAAAGAATAGCCTGCATAAAGGCAGTAAGCTAAAAGTGGCGGCAGGTCTATTTACAATCTACGGTTTTGAAAGCCTGAAAAATGAATTAAAACAAATCGATAGCCTGAAATTTATTTTTACAGACCCTACTTTTATCGAAAACGATAAAAACAGCAAAGAGCAACGACAATTTAAAATTCGTTCTGACCAAAGAAAAAAGGCATTAAGTGGTTCTGATTTTGAAATTCATTTGAAAAACGAACTCAAAGGCCGGGCTATCGCAAAGGAATGCAAAAAATGGATAGAAAAGAAAGCCAGCTTCAAATCAAATATTGGTGAACAATACATACAGCCTTTTTTAGCCATGTTAAACTCTGAAGCGAAATCTGTTTACATGGGCATTAACGAGTTTAGCAGTGCGGGCTTTGGTTATGAGAAGGATAATTCAGCGCTGCACAGCATCATTAAAACCGACGACTATGCCACAACGAAGCATTACCTGGACAGTTTTGACGAAATATGGAATAATGATGAAATCCTAAAAAATATTACCGATGAAGTAAGTGATTATATCTCAAATCTCTACAAGGAAAATTCACCTTCATTTATTTACTACCTAACCTTATTCCACATTTTTGATGAATTCCTGGAGGAACTCTCAGAGGATGAATTAGCCAACGAAAAAACCGGCTTTAAAAATTCCACAGTATGGAATAAACTTTATGATTTTCAAAGAGATGCTGTTTTGGGAATCATAAATAAACTTGAAAGGTACAATGGTTGTATACTGGCGGACAGTGTGGGATTAGGGAAAACGTTTTCTGCATTAGGCGTCATTAAATATTATCAGGAAAGAAACAGAAATGTACTGGTGCTTAGTCCGAAAAAGCTGGGTGATAACTGGAAAACCTTTTTGCACAACTATGAAGATAATCCCCTGATTAAAGACCGGCTGAATTATGATGTGCTCTATCATACAGACTTATCAAGAGAAAAGGGTGAAAGCAATGGCATAGACCTGGAACGTATTAACTGGGGGAATTATGATTTGGTGGTGATTGATGAATCGCACAATTTCAGAAACAATGACCCCCATAAAGACCATAAAACCCGCTATCAAAAACTAATGGAAGATGTGATGAAAGCGGGTGTCAAAACACGTGTATTAATGCTTTCTGCCACTCCGGTAAATAACCGCTTCACGGATTTAAAAAATCAGCTTTTTCTTGCATTTGAAGAACAAACCGAAAAAGTAGAAGAGCGAATAGGAACCAAAAGGACCATAGAAAATATTTTTCGAAGCGCCCAAAAAATATTCAATGAATGGTCGAAATTACCGGTGGAAGAACGAACCAGTACAGAGCTATTAAAAAAGCTGAACACCAATTACGATTTTTTTAAACTGCTCGATAGTGTTACAATTGCAAGAAGCCGCAAGCACATCGAGCGGTATTACAATGTGGACGAAATCGGGAAATTCCCTGAGCGCCTGAAGCCCGTTACGCACAGAGCCAGCATCACTGACCTGGATGATTTCATGGATATTGGTTCGCTTTACAAAGAGCTATCCTTGTTAAACATGTCCGTTTACTCGCCCTATAAATATATTCTTGAAAGTAGAAAATCTTTTTATGATGATTTATATGATACAGACCTAAGCGAGAGAAGCAAATTTAAACAAGCCCAGCGGGAAGAAAGTTTGCAGACACTCATGCGGGTCAATTTGCTTAAGCGGCTTGAAAGTTCGGTGGATTCCTTCCGTATTACCCTGGAAAAGTTTATCAATAGTGTTAAACGTAACCTTCAGAAAATTGAAGATTTTGACAAAGGAGAAGCCGCCGCTGCCGAAGATGCGCCTGTTTATGAGTTGAATACCGATAACGCTTTTGATGATTGGCTGGACGACCCCTTTAATGTGGGAGATAAAGTAAAAATCAACCTGGCGGATATGAATACCCTGGGGTGGAAACAGGATTTGGAGTATGATTTACACATTGCCGAACAGATACTCCGGGAAATGAAACGCGTAACCCCGGAACACGACCAGAAGCTGCAAGACCTCAAACAATTCATCCAACACAAAATTGAGAATCCGGTGAACCCCGGCAATAAAAAAGTGCTTGTTTTCAGCGCTTTTGCTGATACCGTTAACTACCTGTATGAAAATATCAAACATTTCAACAAAGATATCGGGCTGGAAACAGGAAAAATCACCGGCTCAGATGATAACAAAACTACCCTGGATATTACCAATAACTTCAATCATATACTCACCAATTTCTCTCCGCGCTCGAAAGAACGAAGGGATAAAAATGCTCCGGAAATTGATGTTTTGATTGGTACCGATTGTATTTCTGAGGGGCAAAACCTGCAGGACTGCGATACACTGATAAATTATGACATACACTGGAACCCTGTGCGGATAATACAACGCTTTGGCCGGATTGACCGCATTGGCTCAATCAACAAACAAATACAGCTCATCAACTTCTGGCCGCAGCTTTCATTGGATGATTACATCAACCTGAAAAGCCGGGTGGAAAACAAAATGTTTATTGTGGATGCCACTGCTACCGGTGAAGACAATGTGCTCACCAACAAATCTTCTGATTTGCTTTTCCGTAAGAAACAGCTGGAAAGGCTACAAGAGGAAGTGGTGGATATTGAGGATATGGGCTCAGGCATTAATATTACTGACCTGGGGTTAAACGACTTTAGAATGGACCTGATTTCTTACGTGGAAAAAAACGGGCGGCTCGACCACATCCCCAATGGCATGCACACGGTTTGCAAACAAGAGCCGGATAAAGATAGTTTGCCTGGTGTAATCTTTGTTTTAAAGAATATTAACCCCGAAATCAATATTGATAAAACCAATCAATTGCATCCCTTCTATCTGGTTTACATCCGCGAAGATGGGGAAATAAACACCAATCACCTGAATGTGAAACGTACACTGGACATATTGCGGGCCATTGCCAAAGGAAGGGATGAACCTATTAAAGAAGCTTATGAAGCGTTTAATGAAGAGACCGATGACGGGAGGAAAATGGATAAATATTCCGGTTTGCTTAATCAGGCTATTGAATCCATTGTGCAGGTGAAGGATGAAAAAGAAGTAGACAGCTTGTTCACGCCCGGAGGAACTACGGCTCTTTTGAATAATATTAAAGGATTGGATGATTTTGAATTATTAAGTTTTGTAGTGATAAAATGACAAACGACGGCTTACAACTTCCTAAAGATGCTTTTGTCAATAAGTATGTGGCTAAGAGCAAGTTTTATGAACATGCTACCGTTTCGAAACGTGTAAAACAAACTTTTGTAGATAAAATTGACCGCATTACCTGGAAATACAAGCTGGCCGAAGATACCGTGAATATCGCCAAAACACAAGATGTTCACGAAATTCAAATCTTTGAAGTAGCGCTTAAACAACTGGAGATACCTAAAACAGCGCTCAAAATCATTGATAAATCCATTCCTTACCAGATACTTTACCGCTTTGTATATGATGGAGATGAAGCCTGGGGCATCACCCTGAAAAACAGCCATAAAAAACAAGATTGGTATTTTACCGAATGGAATGAATCCATTACTTTTGATTTCTCCGGATTGACACTGGAAACCGTTTATCAGAACCTGGTGAAAGCATTCTTAAAAGAGGAAGCTAAAACAAAAAGTGATTTTACAAGCCAGGTGGAAACCGACCGGGAAATAAAAAAACTGGAATCTGAAATTGAACGATTGGATAAAAAAATAAAGCAGGAAAAACAATTTAACCGCAAGGTAGAAATGAACCAGCGCAGGCTGGAACTGAAACAAAGCCTTGAGAGAATTGTGAATGGTGAATGATGAATGATGAATTTTTATAATGCAGTATTTTAGATATTTACAATTATGAAAAAAGAGAATATTATTAAAAATAAGTCTTTTGATTTTGCGCTGAAGATTATCCAACTTTTTAAGACTTTACAGGCAAGTAAGGAGTTTATTATGTCGAAACAATTATTAAGAGCTGGTACTTCGATAGGTGCAATGATTCGTGAAGCTGAACATGCAGAAAGTTCACCTGATTTTATTCACAAGCTCGCTATTGCTCAGAAAGAAGCCAATGAAACTGCATACTGGCTTGAACTGCTTCATCATTCGGGGTATATTACTAATGAGAACTTTCAAAACCTTTCTCATGACATTGACGAGCTGCAGAAAATTTGTGCATCAATAATTTTAACCGTAAAAACGGTCCAAAGAAAAAATGAAATATCATGATCATGAACCCGATAATTCATAATTCATAATTCACAATTAATTTAAGATGGAAAAACAAAAAATGCATACATCCGATTTGACCGGGCAAAACATCGAGCAAATCGCCAAAATATTTCCCAACGTAATTACCGAAAGCCGGGATGAGGAGGGCCATGTAAAAAAAGCGGTGGACTTTGACCAGCTCCGGCAAATGCTCTCTAATGAGTTAGTAGAAAACGACGACGACGAACGCTACCGGCTTGACTGGCCCGGTAAAAAAGCTTCCCTGCTTAAAGCCAACACGCCCATTACCAAAACCCTGCGCCCGGTAAAAGCAGAAAGCAAAGATTTTGAAAACACCGAAAACCTGTATTTGGAAGGTGACAATTTCGAAATCCTGAAAATCCTGCAGGAAAGCTACCTGGGCAAAGTGAAAATGATATACATAGACCCACCCTACAACACCGGGCAGGATTTTGTGTACACAGACAAATTCCAGCAAACCCGCGAGGATTACGAAGAAGAACTGGGCGTGGAAGA
>JAGYOI010000137.1 GCA_018399395.1 Prolixibacteraceae bacterium | reverse complement strand
AACATAGTGTGCGCAACAAAGCGGTCGTTATCGGTTGCTTCGGGGTCATCAAGAATACTACGCACTTTTTCAAGGTGTGAAGGGCGCAGATAAAATGAAACATCGGCAATTGCCTCTTTCGAAAGCAACTCCAGTCCTTTCGGGTCAACTTTCAGTATTTTACGCCCGTCGAACTCTACGGTTGATACATAGTCGCTGGTAAGCAAGCGGTACTTTGTAGTGTCTTTTTTTATAGGAAACGGTTTCTGATAAATAAACTCAGCCATATTCACTTGTTTTTAATGGTTTTTAATGAAGTGCAAATATACGTAATCACAGATTCTGGTAATCATTATAGGCAAATGAAAAATTACGATTTGATGAAAAAGTAATGGAAAGTTTCAAACATTTAAACCATTCGAAATATTAGCCCAAAAGATTTTTCAAACACTACACCATCTCACATTTTCCCCAAAATACCCTGTTATTCATCTTTTTTTCGATATTTTTGTTTTACCTACAATTTTATAAACACGAAGTAATGGAAAAACAGGGTATTGGCGATAAAATAAAGCAAATAAGGGTGTCGAGAAATATCGACATCGGGGAACTGTCACTGCGTTGTAATCTTGATGATAAACAAATCCAGCTCATAGAGGAAAACAAAATACTCCCATCGCTGGCACCGCTCATAAAAATTGCACGTTCGCTGGGTGTTAGCCTTTCAACCTTTATCGACGACAGTGAGAAAATGGGACCTGTGGTAACCTTTGCCGAAGAAAAAAACCGTAGCGCAAGCTTTTCTAACAAAAACCTTAAAGCCCGCTCACACATGGATTTTTTCGCCTTGGCAAGCGACAAAGCCGGGCGACACATGGAACCCTTCATTATTGACATAAAGCCCGATGACAGTAACGACCACAAACTCTCGTCACACGAAGGCGAAGAATTTGTTTACGTACTTGAAGGCGCCATTGAAATTAATTATGGAAAAGAAGTTTATGTGCTGAATAAAGGCGACAGCATTTATTACGATTCAATTGTAAACCACAACCTGCACGCATACAATAACAATAATGCCAAAATACTTGCAGTAATATACACACCCTCATAAAAACAATAAATTATGGAACACACACCTACAACTTTAGCCGGATTTATAGAGCAAAAAGTTTTTGAAAATCCAGAAGAGGTAATCTCGACCTTTAAAGACGAGATTAATGTGTTCAATATTGGTGAGCTAAACAAAAAAGCCACCTTACTGGCCAAAGGCCTCCTGTACAACAATGTGGCTAAAAAAACGCCGGTTGCCCTTATGCTTGCCGGCACTACCAACTGTCTGACCGTTGTTCTGGCACTGGCCAAAATAGGGGCATTACTGGTTCCCCTTAATGCCAAAATGAAAGATGAACAAATTGTCTCCATCCTTCATGAAGAAAAAATACACACGCTGGGGTTTTATGCCGATGATTTTTTAGCCCGGTTAAATAAGATCATCCCCAACTTTGAAGAAAATGAACGGGGCTATCTGCGATCTGACAGCTACCCTTATCTACGAAACCTCGTAACTTTTGGCAGCATAAAAAAACGCGGCATTTTTACAACCCGCGAACTTATGCTCCTGGGCATGCATTCCGACGATACTGAAGTAGAACTCATGGCCGAAGCCATTTCACCTGACGACACTTATATTAAACATATTTTTTGGGATAAGAAAAACAAGAAAATAATTCGCGAAATAAAACACGTCGTCGCACGCAGCGCGAGCGGATGAGTAAGCGGCCTCCGCTTCGGCGATCTTGGCGTTGCGGCATTGCATCTCGGTGTAGGACTCCCGGCCAGGTGTTTATATGATAAAGGTTGGAAATAGATCAACAAGATTTATAAAAAGATAATTCATAGTTAGTTTAATTTTAAAAGGGGCTTTCCTAAATGGATAAGCTCCTTTTTTTTGTGTGTGCCGTGCAAGCATTATTTAATGTGCCGGTTTTGATGCTTTAAAATGCATTAAAATGCTTTCTTATGATACCTCAACGAAGGCATACTGGTCTTTCGAATAAGATGTTTTAGCCTCGTTTTCGAAGAAAGCATAAACATGAGCCTCAACACCGGCTCCAAACGGAAGTGTTACCTGTGCCATTCCATCTGCACGAACAGCCTCAATTGAATCAAGAATGGCAATTTCACCGTTACAGTATGCCAGGATATTTAAACGATCGGATTGTGAGGCGTTATTAATGCCTGAGTTATATTAAAAACATCGTCGCGGTTCATGATAATGTCATTGTTATTGCTGCTGCACTCAACATATAGTAAATTCATTATCAGCATAAAAGAGTTTGTGGTTTTTTACCTTGTCGTATAGTAATTAAATATAAAAATGGAGTTATTTAAAAGTATATGTATTGTCCTTACCTTTGGCAATGTGTCGATTTCCATTGATTAGGATATCAGCTTCTAAACCTTCAGGAATTTTAATAAATCCTGAGAGGTGATTTTTTTCATTCTTTAAATCAACTTCAATAAAACCATTTTTCCATGGTAATTTTGCTTTAACCCATTCTAAATTGTTTAAACATGGTTCAATTTTTACAGCCTTAAAGCCGGGTTCTGTTATTTGAATACCACAAATGATGCTAAACATTTCGATTGCAGGATAAGCTGACCATGCATGGCAATCGGAACGCGTATCTGTTTCGGGGTATTCGGGGAATGTAGAAAACCCTTGTGCTATTAGATTGCGCCATTTACCAAGGTAATTAGTATATTCTGACACCAAATTTTCTTGAATCAGGCATTTATGAAAATAAGCCTGGTATTGCAAACTTGTTTGCGTTAATGTTTTATCGTGAATTAGTCTTTCAAGGATGCTTTTGCTTATCTCAGAATTAAACATTTTAACAAGTACAGCAAAGATATTGGCATGTTGGCTAAAGCTATTTTTGTCGGGCGTATCTGCAATGTATTGTTTCTTATCGTCCCAGCAGTGCTCATAAACCGCCTGTTTGATTATCTCGGCTTTTTGCGAATAGCTTGCCGATTTTTCTTGGTCTCCCAGATAAGCAAATATCTTGGCAGCCAATTGCAGACCATAAACGTATTGCAGGGTTAAAATTGATGAATTCCCGTTTTTAGTTCCTTCCGGTTCACAAATTGAGTTCTGGTCAGGATCCCATGGCCATGAATTGTTGCAATCAACAAAATTCCAATAACTCATTGGTCCAAGCATACCATTGTTGTTTATTTTTTTATTGTACCACATCAAAATATCGTCAATTAATGAAGCATGCATCGCAATAAATTCAGCATCTCCACTGTATTCAAGATAATTGTTCATAATGCCAATAACTGTAATTGAATAGAATGGGATTACTGTATTTGATCCGGGTGAAGCTGCTGTGGTAAGTTTGTCGGGGGTTTGACTATAAACAGCCTGCAAAATAGTAGATTTCATTAATCGAGAGTCGCCACTTAACCATACAGTAATTGGGTTTGATATGTTTTGGTCACCAAAATATTGAACTTGTTCGTAATACGGGCAATCAACATAGTTTTCTAAAGCACATAAGCGGGCTGTTCGCCAACCAACATTGAAAATCTTTTCCAATTCAGGATCGGAGCAACTGAATTCAGCTTTCTTTTCAAAAGGATAAACCGACTGGCAAATATAAAAATCATTGATCACCAAAGGTTCGTCTTTTGTTTCTATATCAAGCTGAACATAACGGTAGGTTTTAAACCACAGGGTTTCAAAATGTCGGCAAGCACCATCTGCTATAAATTCATCGTAATAACCTTTAATTTCCATGTTTGCTACACTATCGCGATGGTGCTTTACATTGTTTTTGTCGAATAAAGCTTCGGCGTAAGTTAAGCGTATTTTACTTTGATTGCCCTTATCAACAATAAGATTTGGGTAACCCACATTTAGTGTTTCATTATCAAACAGAATGCTAGCCTGTGTATTGGCAGGAATTTCCAATACCGATTTTCCGTCAAACATATAGTCGGTCAAGTATAGTGATGATCTTTCAATATTTTCAATTCGTTGTTTTTTATATTCCAATTGAGGTATAATCCTTGGTTCAAGTGACCAAACATCACAGTTTTTACTTGATTTTGCCGGATAACCGTTAATTAAGGTTGCGGCCTGTTGCCAAATAGTATCATTGTTGTTGTTGTTCCAATCCCAAAAATGTTTTGAAGCATCAAAAATCTCGCATGGCCCTACACCTGTTAAGTGGTGAAAAATATCACTTGTAACTTTTTTGAAATCATAAGCATTGCTGGTAGTTACTTCCCATGTTTGGTTGGTATTAATAATTTTTTCTTCATTGCTGTTGCCTTGTACAATTAATCCCAATTGACCGCCCGTTGTTTGCCCCCAGGGTTTAAGGTCATTACCGTATGTCCATACTTGTACTGCTAATATATTCTCACCTTTTACAAGATAAGACGAAAGGTCATAGGTTTCGAAGTTCCAGTGGGTGGGGACCGACCGAGCCGGCCCATTACCAACATAGTTGTTGTTTATATATAACTTGTAACGATTGTCTGCTGAAATGTTAATTAGAAACTCGTTGGTTAAATTATTGATATGGAATGTTTTTCTGAATAAGCATACTGTAGGGAAACCCGGCATGGCTTTATAAACGGTTTGTGTTATCCATTGAGCATCCCATTCTTGATTTAATAGTTTCGGTTTTATTTTGTTAAGTACTAGTTGCGCATTTATATGGCAAGTTAATAACACGAATAATGCGAAGAAGAATGCTTTAACTTTTTTCATTTAATTGTCTTTTATATAATGGATGGAAAAACCGTAATTTTAAGAATAACTGTTTTTGATGAAATGATTGCTGGCATAGAAAATATTTCGAACCCAAAGTTTATCTTTACCTTCATCGGTATTGCACCACCAGTAGGCATTGCTGCCCATGTTGCCAAAGGATCCGCTTTCGCCAATTCGGTTTCCGGCCGGGACACCATTAAACGCTGTGGTATTAAAAACCGTATCACCTTCAAAAGAAAAAAATGAAAGTTCTG
>JAGYOI010000136.1 GCA_018399395.1 Prolixibacteraceae bacterium | reverse complement strand
CTTAAAAATTGCACACGACAATGGTAATTTTTCCACTTCTTATCACGATTTCGGATTCAGGTTAAACAACAGCCGGGTCATTATCCCCGACAGCATTCATTCTGTAAATATTGGAGAAATACGTTACAACCACTTAGACGAACAAATTGGCATTAAAAACATTACACTAAAACCACAAAAAAACAAGCAACTAAAAAAGCAATACTTCAACCTGTCGGTTCCCGAATTAAACCTGAGTGGTGTGAACCTGCTCAATGCTATCGAAACTCAAAAAATTGATGCTTATCAATTATCAACAAAAGATGCATCGCTGATAATTGATGATAAGCGAATTGAAAAAACAGGTAAGTTTTCACCCTATAATTTAGAATTATACCAAAAAATATCACCGCTTGTACATTCCATAAAACTAAACAGTGCTGAAATTTTCAATTCAAGCTTTACACTGAAGAATTCCAAACTACCACATCTCGAAAATATCGATTTACAACTCTCGGGTTTTTCTGTTGATTCAACGTTACAAAACGCTGGCAAATTGCTCAATTCAGACAACATCAGGCTTACGATGACTGATTTTAAAGGAAAAACTACCAACGGATTTTATAATTATTCGATTGATAAATTTTCAATTAACAACAACGGGAAAGCGCAAATCACTAATTTTTCGTTATTGCCCGTATACAGCGAAAAGGAATACATGAGAATAAAACAATACGAAGCAGATTATAACAAAATAAAAAATGCCGAAATCAACCTCAACAACATCGACTTACAAAAATATTTCGACGATAATATTATTGATATATCATCGGCCGAAATCAATATCGAATATGCCTCAATCCACCGCGACAAAACCTACCCGCTGCACCCCGACCAAGCCCCACCAATGCCCCAGGAAGCCTTGCGCGACCTCAAACAAAAAATAAATATCGGGCAAGTTGAAATAAACGTACCCACATTTGAATACACCGAATTAATGCCAGGTGCCACCCGAAAAAGTTATATCAAGATAACTGATATCAACACGCAGGTTTCAAACATTACCAACATCGACAAAAAACTTAACGATAACCGCTTTATGCCCCTACATATTGAAGGATACCTGATGGGAGAAGGAAGAACCGAAGTCGACATCACTTTCGACAACCGTTCGTTAAATAACGAGTTCACCTTTAAGGCCACAAGCCACGAAATGCCGCTCAATATTTTTAACCCGATTACCGAACCCGGTATGAACCTGTCGATAAAAGAGGGCATAAACCGTAAGCTTACCACTTCGTTTGAAGCAAATGGCGACTCGGCAATTGGCACGATGCGTTTTATGTACAACGACTTGAAAATATCGGTGCTAAACACCAAGGATGGGGTGCAAAAGGAAGGCAAATTTGTAAGTTTCCTCATCAATACCATGGCACTGAAATCAGATAATCCGAAACGGGGCAACTTCGTACTGCCGGTTAAGTACAAAAATCACCGCAATAAACGCCGCTCGGTTGTCGGCTACTGTTGGCGTTCGATATTTGCCGGCATGAAAGCCACGCTGGGACTAAAGGAAGATGAAGAAGGGCCGCAATCTGGAACTGATAAAAATTAGTCCACCCGTTCCTTTTGAAGTTTTTAAATGACCATAATTTATTATTTTAGCAATTCTTAAAAAAAATCAAACAATATGACAAGTTTAAAAGGAACAAAAACCGAACAAAATTTATTAAAAGCTTTTGCCGGCGAATCGCAGGCACATCAGCGTTATAGCTACTTTGCCAAACAGGCAAAAAAAGAAGGATTGGAACAAATAGCCGGTATTTTTGAAGAAACGGCATTTAACGAAACACAGCACGCCAAACGCTTCTTCAAATTTTTAGAAGGCGGCATGGTTGAAATAACAGCCGCATATCCAACAGGCGTTATTGGCGATACACTTGAAAACCTGAAAGCATCAGCCGACGGTGAAAACGAAGAGTGGTCAGACCTATACCCTGAATTTGCAAAAGTAGCCGAAGAAGAAGGTTTTAAGCTTATAGCCAATGTTTTCAAACAAGTTGCCAAAGTTGAGAAAGCGCACGAAGAACGCTTCCGTAAATTATACGAAAACCTCGAAGCCGGCATGGTATTCAAGCGCGATGATAAAGTAGTGTGGAAATGTCGCAACTGCGGATTCCTGCACGAAGGTACCGTTGCACCCAAAAAATGCCCTGCTTGCGACCACCCACAAGCACACTTCGAAATTAAAGCATACAATTACTAATAAAACCTACACAAAAGAATGTACATACGTTACATTCTTTTGTGTTATTATTACAACTTAGAACACACCAAAATGAAAACGTTCTTCAACTTACTATTAATTTTGTTCTTTGTTTTCACAACAATTACAAATGCTGCACAAACGCCAAGGCTTGAGCAAAATATCAACAAGAATCAATCATCATTAGGCTCCAAGCCCCAACAATACGTTGAACTCAACAATACGTTGTACTTTTTTGCAACAATTGGATATTCCGAGCAAACACTTTTTGCCTATAACGGCACGTCAGCCCCCGAAATTGTTTTACCCGAAGAACAACCAACGATATCAAGTGAATCTTTCTTGACCAAATACAACAACAAACTTTATTTCAATGCCTACGACAGTATCCACGGATATGAGCTATGGTATTATTCCCCCGAAACCGGCTTTCAAATAGCTGACGACATAACACCGGAGAAAGAAAGCAGCACGTTATCATCAGCATTCGTCCTAAACGATAAACTGTTTTTCTTCCTCAAAGTACGCAAGAATTTCGATGTACGCTATAATTTGCTTGAATACAAAGAAAATTCACCTGCGCTTACGCCTGAAAATGTTACCGACAGTAGTTTTTACTATGTATCGGAGAAACCGGTAAGTATAAATAATAAAACATTTTTCAAAGCCCAAAACTCTTTATTTGGAGAAGCTAAACTATACGAGTTTGATGGTATAAACAATCCTGAACAAGTTGAATTTGATGGTGACACCCCACGGTCATTGATTACCGGGAATAATAAACTTTATTTCGATACTTCTGAATCATTTAGATCAGAATCTACACTTTGGCAATATGATGGTGAAAACCCACCAGAAAAAATCAACACCCCTAAAGGTTCAATATTACCGTTTGCTTTTGCTTTTGATAGACTTTTTTATAGTTTCAATGGTGATATATTCATGTACGACGGGTCGCCGACAACAAATGCATTGAATGACGTATACTTTAATTACCATATTAGCAATGACCCCGAAGCATATCATTATGACGGGACTTCACTGTATTTTTTCGGTTCAAACCCTGAAAACGAAATTTCAATATGGAAATATGAAGATGGGCCATCGGCTGAGGAGATTCTGAAAGTTTCAAACTACAGCAGCATGACAAATGAGCTGATTCTTTTTAAAAATCAACTCATTTTCAGGATGAACAACGAGCAGGGTATTGAGATGCAGGTATTTGACATGGACGGCAATAGCGAAAAAGAATATGATCTAAGAAAAGGGGATAATAGCTCAAACCCAAACAATTTATTTACCTTCAACAATGAATTATATTTTTCAGCATTTGATACATTAATTGACTATCAGCTATGGAAATACAACGGAGTAGGCAACCCCGTAAAAATTGGTCATTCAGAAAATACAAAATGGAACGACCTCTTAGACAAAATTGTATTCAACAACAAAGTTATATTCTCAGGGAAAGTTAAAAACCATGGGATTGAGCTACTTGAGTATGATGGCACTAACCCGCCAACTTTTGTAGCCGACATATATGAAGGGGGTGCATGGGGATATCCCAACCATTTTACAGCTTTTAACGAGATGGTGTATTTCTCAGCAGAAAATGAAATGAACGGAAAAGAGTTATGGAAGTATAATGGTAGCACACCCCCAATTTTGGTTGCTGATATCTATCAAGGAAGTAAATCATCATCACCCGAAAATATGGTTGTTTTTAACGATAAACTTTACTTTGCAGCTGAAGACAGCATATATGGGAAAGAATTGTGGATGATGGAGCATGCTGAAAATGCACAACTTGCATTCGATTGCCGTGTGGGCGAATACAGCTCACACCCAAAATCAATGACCATATTCAACAATAAATTGTATTTCAGGGCTTATGCTGAGGTTATTGGAACATCGTTGTGGGAATTAAGTGACAATAATGACCTAATCAATTTAAAAGCCACTGATGAAAACTGGGAAGATATTGTCCCGCACGAAATGGTTGTTTTCAACAATAAGCTCATTCTTTCGGCATACACCGATTCAACAGGTATTGAATTATGGTCGTACGATGGTGAAAACCCTCCACAACAAATTGGCGATATAAACCCCGGGGAACAAAGTTCGGAGCCAATGAATTTCAAGGTTATTAACCAAACCCTATATTTTGCTGCCAATGATGGTGTGCACGGAACCGAACTTTGGAGTTATAACGGAAATGATGCCCCGCAAATGATGGCTGATATTTTTGTGGGCATAGGCAACTCAAACCCCGAAGGCTTTACATTGCATGATAATAAAGTGTACTTTGCAGCAACCAACGCAACAGAAGGAAGGGAACTTTGGAGCTTTGTGCCCAACCTCGACACCTATTCCGAAGAAACAGTTATAGCCTGCGGTGAATATTTATCTCCGGCAGGTAAAGCTTACACCGAAAACGGGATTTATACCGACACACTGGCAAACAATGCAGGTGCCGACAGCATCATTACCACCCACCTCACCATTGAGCACATCAACCGTGAATTGAATGTTGTAAACGATACTCTTTTACAATCGCTGCACGATAATGCTACCTACCAATGGATTAACTGCGAAACAGAAGAAGAAATTGAAGGTGCAACAGAACAGGAATTTATCGCCGAAGAAAATGGCGGGTATGCTGTTATCGTTTTTACGGAACATTGCACCGATACATCGGAATGCGTGAATGTAATACGGACATCAGTTGACAAGCAAAGCCTTGCAGAAATTATTGTCAGCCCTAATCCGTCCGATGGACGTTTTA
>JAGYOI010000135.1 GCA_018399395.1 Prolixibacteraceae bacterium | reverse complement strand
TAACGTGCTTTTTATATTCTGGTTAATCTTTTTTATAATTGAATTTTTGGAGAATGTGTCCCATTTTGTCACGCTTGGTTTTCATGTAAAATTCGTTGTGCGTGTTGGGTTCAATCTCTATCGGGAGGTTTTCAACAACTTGTAAGCCGTATCCTTCAAGCCCAACCCGTTTTACCGGATTATTTGACAAAAGCCGCATTTTACGCACCCCAAGGTCGCGGATAATTTGGGCGCCAACCCCATAATCGCGTTCATCAGGTGCAAACCCTAAATGTACATTGGCATCAACGGTGTCCATGCCACCTTCCTGAAGTTTGTAAGCTTTTATTTTGTTGAGCAAACCAATTCCCCGGCCTTCCTGGTCGAGATATACAATAACACCTTTGCCATCTTTTTCAATCATTTCCATCGATTTGTGCAGTTGGTCGCCACATTCGCAACGTAACGAGCCAAAAATGTCGCCTGTAACACACGATGAGTGCATGCGTACCATTATGGGTTCATCGGCCTTCAATTCGCCTTTTACAAGGGCCACGTGCTCTTTACCATTCGATTTTTGAAGATAAGGTATAATGGTAAAGTCTCCGTATTTTGTAGGGAGCTTTGCTGCTTCCCCTCTTATGATGAGGCTTTCTTGTTCAATGCGGTAAGCAATAAGGTCTGCTATAGATACAACCTTCAAGTTAAATTTTTTGGCTATTTCAATAAGTTGAGGTAACCTGGCCATGGTGCCGTCATCGTTTAATACTTCAACTAAAATGCCGGCAGGTTCAAGTCCTGCCATGCGTGCTAAATCAACGGCGGCTTCGGTATGGCCCGAGCGGCGAAGAACACCACGATCCCTTGCCTTTAGTGGGAAAATGTGACCGGGGCGCCCCAGTTCTTCGGGTTTGGTGTTTTTATCGGCAAGTAGCTTAATTGTAACAGAGCGGTCGTATGCCGAAATGCCGGTGGTTGTGCCGTGACCAAGTGCATCTACCGATACAGTGAATGGTGTTTCGTGCAGCGATGTATTTTTGCCAACCATCATTTCGAGTTCGAGTTCTTCGCATCGTTGCTCTGTTAAAGGGGCGCATATGAGTCCTCGTCCTTCTTTTGCCATGAAATTTATCATTTCTGGCGTAACTTTTTCGGCAGCGGCAATAAAATCGCCTTCGTTTTCGCGATCTTCATCGTCTACTACAATAATAATTTTGCCATTTTTGATATCTTCAATGGCCTCGTCAATAGTGTTTAACTTATTTTTGTAGTCGTTTTGTTGGTTTCCAGACATTTGATTTTACACCTTTTAGTGATTTAAAAAAACCGATTAGCAATGATAGGTTCATTGCATAGAAATGGGTTATGAACCGCAAAAGTACGATATGATTTCCAATTTTCTTAAGAATGATATCAGCAATTACTGAAAAAGTAACAATTATTTGTAAATAGAAGGTTACTTGGTACAAAAGGGCCGTTTCATATAAAAACAGGTTTGAAATAAAAGCAGCAACCAGAAAAAATGGCCCAAACCATCTTAAAACCTTATGGGAAAAAAAGCAAAACCCGGCTGGCTTTAGAAGTTTTATCCATATGTCGGAGAAATGCCAAAGGTTCTGAAAATTGCCCGTGCCAATACGTATTTTTCGTCTAAATTCAATTGCCAGGTTGTTTGATACATCTTCAAAAGCTAAAGCATCAATGTTATTGATGGCCATTTTCCCTTTTCTGAGTACATTCATGCAAATAAAAAAGTCATCAACCAGGTAATTGGCCGGTACTGGTGTGTATAGTTCTCTTCGGATAGCATAGCAACCACCAAAAGGACCTGTCATTGTACCAAATGTTCTACTTTCGAGCGATTTTATGTAGACCTCTCGTGAAATGTATGATTTTTCCTGAAATGAAATGCCATTATTATTCATTCCATAATTTTTCATTTGTGTGTCAACCAGCCCGATGCGATCATCTGAAAAGGGCTTTACGAGTTCGGGAATGGTGTTTTGTTGAAGCAAAACATTGGCATCGGTAAGGATTAATATTTCACCTGTAGCTTTTTGCTCTAATTGATTGATGATATTAATTTTTCCCTGCCGGCTGTTAAAAATAAAAAAATGCAGGTTGGTGTATTTCGTTGAGATTTTTTTAAGTATTTCATTGGTGCCATCGGTTGAGTTGTCAGAACCAATAAGTACTTCAATTTTTTCAAGAGGATATCCGGTGTTATACAGGCTTTTAATTTTTTTCTCAATAATACTGCTTTCGTTATATGCCGCAATTAAAACCGATAGCTTTGGGGTATAGGCCAAGTCGCTTTTTTGAAAAAATTGCATGTCACCTTTGAGTTGCAGTATAAGCTGCAAAATCAGCGGGTATAGCACATAAGAGTATGCAATGGCCGCCACCGAAACCCAGAATATGATTTGGAGTACAATCATTTAAGTTGTTGATTATAAAATGTTGTCAGCTTTCCGATCAGTTTTTGGTTATCGTAAACAGATCGTACAAAGTTATAAGCTTTTTGTCCGGTTTCAATTGCTTTTTTCTTGTTGGTTAATAAGTTGATGGTCATATCTGAAAATTGTTTGTGGTTTTTAGCAATATACAAATGTTCTTTGTTTAATGCTTTTATACCCTCGCAGCCCACCGGTGTTGTTATGATGCATTTTTGATACATCATCCCTTCGATAATCTTAACACGCATGCCACTGCCCGATAGCAGTGGGGCAATAAAAATTCCATTTTCCTGCATAAAAACAGCTGCATCGTCAACTTCCCCTTCGTATTTGATATTTGGGTAATTATTCAATTTCTCAGTTAACCACGGCTGGGCATTACGTCCGGCAATTTTCAGGATAGTCTTTGGTTTCTGGTCCAATATAATTTGCCAGCAATTATCTAAAAACCAAAAAAGCCCCTCCTGATTTGGTGACCAATCGAGTGCGCCAATAAAAAACAAATTATTCGGTATGGTTTTTTGTTCAGATGTTTTGGTATTCGATATGTTAAAACCAGCCGGAATGGTAAGTGCCGGTTTTATGTTGCCCATTTCAAGCAGTTTTTCTTCGTCACGTTTTGTTATGGGTACCAGTGTGTCGTATGTATTTAATGCGTCTGTTTCGAACTGTTTTAGCCTTGAAGTCAGTATTTTAAGATAAAACTTCTTGAGGCCTTTGCTTTGTACTACGGTACGTTGCCATATTTCGTGTTCAATGTTATGACTACGATAACTTACCAATGCATTACTGTGTTTTCGGATAGTACTGATGTAAGGACACAAATAAAGACCTTCGAGCTGGATTATGTCGAATTGTGTTGCTTGCAAAAGGGTTTTTAGTTTTTCGCGGTATGTTTTGCTTATAAATCGTTGAGCATTGTAAGGTAATCTTGAACTTATCAGGTTTACCAATGCTTCTAAAGGCAATATCTTTGCTGCGACTTCCACAAGGTGAAAAATAATTTTTGATGATATGTTTTCAGGTATCTCAAATGGGGATACATGATGTTTTCGGGTATTCATTGCCAGCACTGTCACCTGATGTCCGCTATCAGCAAAGGCTTCAATCATGCCCATTGTGGCAATTGAGCCTCCGTCTTTTTTAGGGTAGGGGGGTTTATTGGTCAGAAACAGTATCTTCATTACTCTTTTTGTTTTTTTGTTTAAAATGCCTGAAGATATTGATTGACTTCATAAATCGATTATAGGTTTCGCTGTTAAGAAGTATAGAATCGGTTACTGCCTGGTGTGTTAGCAGTATGCCGATTAAAAAGAAAACAAACGTTGGAAGCCATACTACCATTTCAACTTTCCATACACCTTCGCGGGCAATTTTTTCTCCAATAACCGTCGATAAATAATACGTTATAAAAAGTAGAATTGAAACAACAACTGGCATTCCGAAGCCTCCTTTACGGATAATAGCACCCAGCGGGGCACCGATAAAGAAAAACAACAGGCAGGCAATTGAAAGGGAGTACTTTTTATGCCAGGCAATCATGTGTTTATTGATCCAAACCATGCGGTTATATAAGTCGGTTTGGTATTGAAGGATGGCACGTTGGTTTTGTTGGGCCAGTCGTTGGGCCGAGTGCAATACCATTCTTTTTTTACTGTCGTCCAGTGTGTTTAAAAGGGTATCGACATGCATGGCAATAGTATCGGGATAAAGCTTTATAACCTCAATACTGTCGGGGTGATAGCTGTTTATAATTTCGGCATTAAGAATGTCATTGTAATAAATACCTTGCGACATGATTTCTTCCCGTTTTTTATATTTCATGTTCAGGGTGTCGATCGTTGCAGCAAGTTTATTGTTTTTTAAGGTTTGGTAGTTTTCTTTAAAGTAGCGCTCATCGGTTCGCTCCAGGTTGAAGTCGCTCACACCAATTACAATCTTTTGTTTTTTGAAAAGCTCGCGCCTAAAGGGATTCTTATCATCTTTATTTCTTTTTGAAGTTGAAACATCGTTATAGCTTATCCCGTCAAAAAGTGTTAGTATCATGTAATTTTTATCATCCGACATATTAACATAACCTGAGTCGGCAATAATCACATTTGTGTTCCCTTTGTTTTCGGTGTGGTCATAAATCATGATTCCTTTAAGCAGCTTTGTATCGCTCTCTTTTTCATCAACTTTTATACTGTAACCATCAATTTCGTTAGAAAATATACCTTCCTTAATAATCATTTCGGGGCGTTGCCTTTTAACGCTCCATAGCAAGGCCTGAAACTTGGCATTAGTTACAGGTATCACCTGGTCGGCTAATAAAAATGCAAAAAGCGTTATAAGTATATTGAGGAAGATGAGGGGGCGCATAATTTTAAGGAGCGAAACCCCACTTGCTTTGATGGCAAGTAACTCAAAGCGCTCGCCCAGATTCCCAAATGTCATTATTGAGGCCAAAAGCACAGCCAGAGGCAATGCCATGGTGACAAGGTGCATGGCCGCATAAAAAATGAGTTCGATAATTACGGCGGTTTCCAGTCCCTTACCCACCAGGTCGTCAAGGTATTTCCATAAAAATTGCATAAGCAATACGAAAACACTTACCAGGAAAGTTAAGAAAAACGGACCGGTAAAACTTTTTATGATGTA
>JAGYOI010000134.1 GCA_018399395.1 Prolixibacteraceae bacterium | reverse complement strand
CGTTTTTGAACCGGAATTTTTTATGTTTTGGCTTTCATCCAAAATAATATAATTAAACGTCACATCATCAAAAAGCTCAAAATCATTCCGGATGGTACCGTAAGTAGTTAAAAAAATATCGTAATAATCAACCAATCCCTGAAAACGGCTATCGCGCCGGCGTTGCGATCCTACATGCAAATATACTTTTAGCGATGGGGCAAACTTTTGAATTTCATTTTGCCAGTTATGAACCAATGAGGTTGGCAATACGATGAGCGATGCGGCAGCTTTCTTTTCATTCTGGGCAAAGAGGTCACCCATGCCATTTTCATCAAAAGCGGTTATTATCTTTTTCGAGTTTTCTTTTTCGTTTAACAACAGCGAAAGGGTTTGTATGGTTTTCCCCAGCCCCATGTCATCGGCCAGGCACCCGCCCAGCTTCAACTCCGACAATTGATGCATCCACGAATACCCTTCGAGCTGATAATCGCGCAAGGTAGCCTGCAATGTTGCCGGCGGTTTGCTTATAGAAAATTCCTTGCTGCTGATTTTTTCAAAAGCAATGGGCATCTCATCCTGCATCATTTTCAGCCCGCTATCCTGCAACAACTTAAAATGATGTTTTGCAACTTTTAAATGCTTCTCGTTACCCTTTGCAAGTGCAACAAGTGCGGTATAGTTCTCGAACCACTCTGCAGGCAAAATGGCAATATCGCCATTAGGCAACACAAACTCCCGCCGGCGTTGAATTATATTTTTCTTAAAGCGGATAAAAGGAATTTCGTACTCCCCTATATGGACTACGGCATACAAATCGAACCAGTCGTTATTGAATTTGCTTTCAATTTTAAGGTTTATCTCCCCTGTGTAGTAATTCTGTGGCAGATTTTGTTTAACGTCTACACCTCTTTTCTTTAACTCTTCTTTGTATTTATTTATCCAGCTAATAATGGCATAATTATCAAGGGGCAATTCATCCGAATCGTTAATACTGAAATGCAGAACATCACCAACAAGCTCAAATCCATATTCCGATAAAAATAAAACAATTGAGCGCTCCCATTTAAAATCGCGAAAATGCTTATAAAACTTATAGCGCCCCCCTTCGTTCACCAGTTCAACCTTAACCCCTTCGGTACGCCCGGCTTTAAATTCTTTATCACCATATTGAAAAATGAGGACCATCATGGGTTCAAGGTTTAAATCCCTTTCAATGGAAATAATGGCTTTCTTTTCCGATTCAACATTTTCAATATCAAAAGCATCACTCTCCACATCATTTCCACTGATAATACCATGCACGAAGGTCTTTAGATACTTCTCCTTTACGCTGGCCGGCACCGAAATAAATTCTTTTTTTATAAAAGGGGAAAGCCGCTTTGAAGTGAGCGAATCGAACCAGTACAGCTTGTTGTTTAACACAATACGACAAGGAGAATCGGTTAAGATTACCGGGGTTCGATTTAAAATTGTTACTGGTTTATCATCTTGTTTTATTTCCAACTTATATTTAAACCCTTCCCCTTCGGAAATAAAATGAAAAACAGCTGTTGCCGGCTCTTCTTCTATCTCAATTTTATCTTCATCGTAAATGTTGTTGTATTTAACCGGCTTATAATAAAGCTCCACATCATGTTTGCGGATAATATCCACACATGCTACCAATTGCTTGTCAATGTAAGGGATAACATGCTCTTTAAATAACTTTTTATCAATATTGTTAAAAAAAGTGGTGATGCTTTTTTCGCGCGAAAAACGTTTTGCCAATTTTTCATCGCTGTATTTTTCAATACGCCTGACCAGTTCTTTTTGTGCACCGGTAAACATTTCAGGGTTGGCATCAACATCCTGCGAAATAACCGGTGATGTAATGGAATAGAAAGCCCCGTGCTCTTTCCTCTTTATAAAAAAGGGTTGCAACAAGTAACCCAATACACGGTGTTCGGTAAGGGCAATTATAAATTTTGAAGTATTGAGAGATTCGTTCAAAACACTTTCCTGTTTAAGTATTTATCTTAAATTCATAAAATTAATCAAGTTACCCAGCACATTCAACACAAACTTTCGATTCGGGCATAAGCATAATTCGTTCTTTCTGAATTATACTACCGCATTTTATACATATTCCAAAATATGGATTATCAATGTCTTTCAGTGCTTCTTCAATGCTTTTCAGCTGTATTGTTTTTTTACGCAGTGCCGCTTCATTAACACTCCGGTTATTAATAGCATCCATACGGCTTACCCGTCCAACGGCAGAATCGAGACCTTCGGGCACAACCATTTCTTTTAATTCAGTTATTTGCTTAACAAGCCTTCCCTGCTTATTTTCTAACAACTCCTTAACCTGCTGTTTGTATTCGTTTTCCATATGTATTCAATTTTCGTTACTTTTGCCTGTGATGTACGAATGCTGAAAGACATTTTATGACATCCACCCCAAACAGAAAAACTTCAAATATATAAAAGGTTTTGTAAATGATTTTAAGTAAAACCCTGAAAAGAATGAATAAATATTATTTAAGCATCTAAAAAAGATAATCAACCAAAAGTTGATTTATTTTTGCAAATTCAAACCATTATATCTACAAATTCAAACCACATGAACCGTATTGTTGATAAAGAATTTTTATCCGAAAATGTTGTTAAAATAGTTGTTGAAGCCCCACTGATTGCGAAGTCACGCAAACCAGGCAATTTCATTATACTCAGGGTGTCGGAAAAAGGCGAACGCATACCACTTACCATTGCATCGGCTAATGAAGAAAAAGGCACCATTGACCTGATTGCCCAGAAAGTTGGTGTTAGCACTGAGAAACTGGCAAAGATGGAAATTGGCGACTCGTTACACGACCTGGTTGGCCCGCTTGGCAAAGCTACCGAAATAAGTAAGATAGGCACTATATTAGCCTGTGGTGGCGGCGTTGGAATTGCCCCGCTACTGCCCATTATTGAAGGTTTTAAAAAAGCCGGCAACCGTATCGTTTCAGTACTTGCTGCACGAAGCAAAGACCTGATTATACTGGAAGATGAAATACGCAAATGGAGCGATGAGGTAATTATTATGACCGACGATGGCTCGTATGGTACCAAAGGACTGGTTACCGAAGGTGCCGAAATGGTTATTAAACGTGAAAAAGTTGACGAATGCATTGCCATTGGCCCCGCCATCATGATGAAATTCACTTCGCTATTGACAAAAAAATACAACATTCCCACACAGGCCAGCCTCAACTCAATTATGGTTGACGGTACCGGAATGTGCGGTGCCTGCCGCGTTACCGTGGGTGGAAAAACAAAATTCACCTGTGTTGACGGGCCCGAATTTGACGCCCATCAAATCGATTTTGACGAAATGATGATGCGCCTTGGCGGATATAGCGAAGAAGAAAAAAAAGCTCACCAGAATTTTATCAACCAACTTTAAAATCCACCTACGCGGATTTTAGTTCATAATAATATCCGGTGTTACGGATTTCAAAAATTTTAAAGAAATGACCATATTATCAGAATATTTAAAAGAACAACGCAACGAAGAGTGGAGAGCTGAGCTCCGTAAAAAGTTAAAAGGAAAAGAACGCACAAACATACCACGGGTCGACATGCCTGAAGTTTCTCCTGAGGAACGCACAAAATTTCAAAATGTTGAAGTAAACCTTGGACTGGATAAAGAAAAAGCCATAGTTGAAGCTTCACGTTGTATGGACTGCGCCACCCCAACTTGCATTGATGGGTGTCCGGTGCAAATTAACATTCCTGAATTCATAAAAAATATTGAGCGTGAAGAATTTGGCCTTGCCGCTCAAACCTTGAAAAAAACCAGTGCCCTGCCGGCTGTGTGTGGCCGTGTTTGTCCGCAGGAGAAACAATGTGAAGAATTATGTTTTTATACCACCAAACTTGGTAAAGACCCCATCGCCATTGGTTATCTAGAACGCTTCGCGGCCGATTGGGAGCGCGAAAGCGGCGAAATGTCGGTGCCTGAATGCGCCCCTGCAAACGGTAAAAAAATTGCAGCCATTGGCTCAGGTCCTGCATCGCTCTCGTTTGCAGGCGACATGGCCAAACTGGGCTACGATGTTACCGTGTTTGAAGCCCTGCACGAAATTGGCGGCGTGTTGAAATACGGAATTCCCGAATTCAGGCTGCCCAACAGCGTAGTGGATGTAGAACTCGACAACCTGCGCCAAATGGGCGTAAAATTCGTAAACAACTTCATTGTAGGTCGCACAGCCAGTTTCGACGACCTGAAAGAAGAAGGCTTCGAAGGCTTTTTTGTGGCCAGCGGTGCCGGGTTGCCACGTTTCATGAACATTCCGGGCGAGAATTACAACGGCATCATGTCGAGCAACGAGTACCTTACACGTGTAAACCTGATGGGCGCAGCCAGCGACGATAACGACACGCCCGTACTGCGCGGAAAAACCGTGGCTGTAATTGGCGGGGGGAACACTGCCATGGATTCAGTACGCACATCGAAACGACTGGGTGCAGAGCGATCGATAATTGTTTACCGCCGCTCGCGTGCCGAAATGCCTGCCCGTGTTGAAGAAGTAAACCATGCCGAAGAAGAAGGAATTGAATTTATGAACCTGGCCAACCCGGTTGAATATTTTGCCGACGAAAAAGGGCGCGTAAACAAAATGCGCTTGCAACATATGGAACTTGGTGAACCCGATGCCTCGGGACGTCGCCGCCCGGTGCCAATTGAAGGTTCTGAAGAAGATATCGATGTAGATTTGGTAATTGTAGCTGTTGGGGTATCACCCAACCCGCTTATCCCATCGTGCCTGCCAGAGCTGGAAGTAAGCAAATGGGGCACAATTGAGGTTGGCGACAATATGCAATCATCAATTCCCGTACTGTTTGCCGGTGGCGACATTGTACGCGGAGGCGCAACCGTAATTTTAGCCATGGGCGATGGTCGTAATGCTGCTGCTTCGATGCACGAATATCTTTCAGGTGAGCAAAAGAATGACTAATTTTGAGGAAAGTTGTTCAATCAAAGAAGTTGAATGATTTTAAAAGAATCAATGACAAACAGGAAAACAAATATTGATGTTGAAAAAATATGCGGGGAAAACTACGACCGTAAAT
>JAGYOI010000133.1 GCA_018399395.1 Prolixibacteraceae bacterium | reverse complement strand
AGTCTTTCGGGCTATCTTTTCAGGTGCAATGAAGAGATTTCTGAGTACCTTTTTTATAAAACATCAGGCAATCACATAACCGGGCTCTTTTTGCTAATTCCCGCGTTTTGGCTGTTTTTTTCAACAGGTTTATTGTTCAATATACTACTAATAACCGGGCTCATAATAATCATAACTCCCAGCGTTATCAACACTTTCAGGGGGGTTCTAATTGTACTGAAAAAAGATTTTTCTATTTCCTATTTGATTTTATACCTTTGTACCCTCGAAATTTTACCCTTATTTATCGTGTGGAAGATTTTGTGGTAAATTAGAATTATGTAGAACCTTTTAAATTATTAGGTTTTGAAAATCAAGAAAATACTAGTATCTCAGCCCAAACCAGCGTCATCGAAATCGCCATACTTCGATTTTGCCGAAAGAAACAATGTTAAAGTTGATTTCAGGCAGTTTATCCATGTTGAAGGCGTTTCCGCTAAAGAGTTTCGGCAAACTCGGATAAATATACTCGACCATACGGCCGTTATATTTACCAGTCGTACTGCCATTAATCACTTTTTCAGAATTTGTGATGAAATGCGTATTACCGTACCCGAAACAATGAAATATTTTTGCATTTCAGAAGCTACGGCATTTTATCTGCAAAAATATATTGTATATCGTAAAAGGAAAATCTTTTATGGTGAAGGAAAATTCGCTCAACTTATAGATATTATAAAAAAACACCTCGACGAAAAATATCTCGTTCCTTTATCACATATCCATAAGCCCGAAATCCCCGAAATGCTCGACAAGGTGAAAGCCGACTACACCAAGGCTATTTTGTACAATACAGTGAGTAGTGACCTTTCAGACTTGAAAGATGTAAATTATGATGTTCTGGTATTTTACAGCCCGTCAGGAATAAAATCCCTACTTCAAAACTTTCCTGATTTCGAGCAAAACGATACCCGTATCGCTTCATTCGGAACGTCAACAGCCAAAGCAGTAGAGGAAGCAGGTCTCAGGCTCGACATTCAGGCGCCTAACCCCAAAGCTCCGTCGATGACCATGGCACTTGAACAATACATTAAGAAAAACGGAAAAAAATAAAACCAGCGCAATGCTGGTTTTTTTTTTGAACTCATTTTTCTGCTATCTTAGTATTCAAATTGGCATAAGGTGCAAAACACACTACAATTAAAACACGAAGAAACCTACATGCAACGCTGTATTTCGTTGGCAAAACAGGGAGAAGGGCGCGTTGCACCTAACCCCATGGTGGGTTGTGTAATCGTTCATAACAATAAAATTATTGGTGAAGGCTTTCATCAAAATTATGGCGAAGCCCATGCCGAGGTCAATGCAATCAACAGTGTTCAGGACAAAGAATTGCTTGAAAAATCAACACTGTACGTAAACCTTGAACCTTGTGCCCATTATGGTAAAACGCCCCCCTGCTCCGACCTCATTGTAGAAAAAAAAATACCACAGGTTATTATTGGTACAACCGACCCCTATGCTAAGGTTGCCGGAAAAGGTATTGAAAAAATGAAAAAAGCCGGTATCGATGTTAAGGTTGGTGTATGTATAGACCAATGCTTAGAACTCAACCGGCGGTTTTTTACTTTCCACGAAAAGAAACGGCCCTACATTATCCTGAAATGGGCCCAAACTGCCGATGGTTTTGTTGATGCCGACCGGCAAACCAACGAATTTGGCCAACCAACCTGGATAACCAACGAAATGGCCCGTATTGCCGTACACAAACAGCGGGCAACCGAAGAAGCCATATTCATTGGCACTAACACTGCATTAAAAGATAACCCTTCGCTCACACTGCGCGACTGGCATGGCAAACAACCCCTGCGTATTGTAGCCGATTATTATCACCGCCTGCCCGGCAACCTTACTGTTTTTGACCAGTCGGCACCATCTTCAATCGTAACGCACAAACCATACCCCGATAAAAGACCGGTTAATTATATTATGGCCGAAAAGCCCGGTAACGTATTGAAAAGGTTACTTAATAATTTATACCAAAATGACATCCTGTCAGTAATTGTTGAAGGCGGCCCGAAAATGCTGCAAAGTTTCATCAATCAAGACCTATGGGACGAAGCTCATGTTTACACGGGGCAGGTTTGTTTCCACTCAGGCGTAAAAGCCCCCGAATTCAATGCCTCTCCGGTATATTTCGACCGGTTTTTTAACAGCGATTTAAAAGTTTTCCGCAGAAAATAACACAATAACCTGCATGTTTCACATCGATTAAGGCACTTTTTCAAGGTTACTGGCTTTCTCTATGCATACACCACAATATTCTGAAAATAAATATTCACCCTCAACGAGATTTTATATATTTGTACACTTTTTAAAAATCAGGCTATTGTAAGTTATGGCAAAGAAGTTTACAGAATATAAATCATTCGATTTATCGCAAATAAATAAAGAAATAAGGAAACGCTGGGAAGAAGATGACACGTTTCACAAAAGCATGAGTACCCGCGAAGGGAAACCTACATTCGTGTTTTACGAAGGCCCGCCGTCGGCTAACGGAATGCCGGGTATCCACCACGTTATGGCGCGCGCCATTAAAGATATTTTTTGCCGCTACAAAACCATGCAGGGTTACCTGGTAAAACGCAAAGCCGGATGGGACACCCATGGGCTTCCTGTTGAGCTGGGTGTTGAAAAAATGCTGGGCATAACCAAAGAAGATATCGGCAAAAGCATTTCGGTTGCCGAATATAACGCAGCATGCCGTAAAGAGGTGATGAAATACACCAAAGAGTGGGAAGAACTAACCCGCCTGATGGGTTACTGGGTAAACATGGACGACCCTTACGTTACTTACGACAACCGTTACATTGAAACCGTATGGTGGCTGTTGAAACAAATTTACAATAAGGGGCTCTTGTACAAAGGCTACACCATACAACCTTATTCGCCGGCTGCCGGTACCGGACTTAGCTCGCACGAGCTGAACCAACCGGGTTGTTACCGCGATGTAAAAGATACAACCGCAACAGCACAGTTTAAAGTAATTCGAAACGAAGCTTCTGAAAAGCTTTTTAAAGGGGTTGATACCGATTTATATTTGCTGGCGTGGACAACAACTCCATGGACCCTGCCATCGAACACAGCACTGGCCGTTGGCCCTAAAATCGCCTACGTTAAAGTGCGCACATTTAACCCCTACACCGGGATACCAATGACGGCCATACTTGCAAAAGATTTAGTGGAAAGCTATTTCAACCCAAAACATGCCGAAGTTAGTTTCGACGATTATAAACCGGGCGACAAGGCCGTACCCTACAAAATTTTGGAAGAATATAAAGGTACAGACCTCGTGGGCTTAAATTACGAGCAACTCATACCGTTTGTAAACCCCGAGGGCGATGCATTCCGTGTAATATCGGGCGACTTTGTTACCACCGAAGATGGTACCGGAATTGTACACATTGCACCAACGTTTGGTGCCGATGACGACCGCGTGGCCAAACAAGCCGGAATTGTACCACTGGTAATGGTCGACAAAGAAGGTAAACGCCAGGCTATGGTTGACCGTGCCGGTAAGTTCTTCCACATTGAGGATTTGGATGAAGATTGGGCCAAAACGTATGTGAACGAACAGGTATACCGCGATTTTGCAGGCCGTTACGTGAAAAATGCTTACGACGATACTTTGACAGAGAAAGACCCTTCACTGGATGTGGACCTCTCGGTTATGTTGAAAAAAGAAAACAAAGCTTTCAAAGTTGAAAAGCACGAGCACAATTATCCACACTGCTGGCGTACCGATAAACCAATTCTTTATTATCCGCTCGATTCGTGGTTTATCAAAACCACGGCTATTAAAGAACGGATGATTGAGCTTAATAATACCATCAACTGGAAACCGGCCAGTACCGGAACCGGCCGTTTTGGAAACTGGCTCGAAAACCTGGTTGACTGGAACTTGTCACGCTCACGTTATTGGGGTACCCCACTGCCAATTTGGCGAACCGAAGACCGAACCGAAGAAATATGCATCGGCTCTACTGAAGAACTGATGAACGAAATACAGAAATCCATCGATGCCGGGTTTATGGACAAAAACCCATACGAAGGTTTCAAAGTGGGTGATAACTCAAAAGAAAACTACGATGTCATCGACCTACACAGACCTTATGTAGATGATATCGTGCTGGTTTCATCTAAAGGTGAAAAAATGTTCCGCGAACCCGACTTAATTGATGTTTGGTTCGACTCGGGCTCAATGCCTTATGCACAAGCTCACTATCCGTTCGAACAAGCCCCCTCAGGGGAGGGTCAGGGAGGGGCTTTCGTCTTCCCAGCCGATTTTATTGCCGAAGGTGTTGACCAAACCCGCGGATGGTTTTTCACATTGCATGCCATCGCCACCCTAATAATGGATGATGTATCTTTTAAAAACATCATTTCGAACGGACTTGTGCTTGATAAAAAAGGCAACAAAATGTCGAAACGCCTGGGTAACGCGGTTGACCCGTTCGAGACCATCGAAAAATATGGATCGGACCCGCTACGTTGGTACATGATTACCAATGCCCAGCCCTGGGACAACCTGAAATTTGACCTTGGGGGGGTTGACGAAGTGCGCCGGAAATTTTTCGGAACACTTTACAACACCTACAGCTTCTTTTCATTGTACGCCAACATCGATGGCTTCACTTATGCTGAAAAAGATGTACCAATGGAACAACGTCCTGAGATCGACCGTTGGATACTTTCGTTATTAAATTCACTGGTAAAAACCGTAACCAAATATTACGAAACGTATGAACCAACGCGTGCAGGCCGTGCCATTGCCGATTTTGTGGGCGAGAACCTCAGTAACTGGTTTGTCCGCTTAAGCCGTAAACGTTACTGGGGTGGCGAAATGACAACCGACAAGCTTTCGGCTTATCAAACATTGTACACCTGTATTGCAACAGTGGCAAAATTGTCAGCCCCTATCGCACCGTTTTATATGGATCAGCTGTTTACCGACCTTAACAAAGTAACCGGGAAAGAGCCCGACCAAAGTGTACACATTTCAGACTTCCCATCGTACGATGAAAACATTATCGATTCCGATTTGG
>JAGYOI010000132.1 GCA_018399395.1 Prolixibacteraceae bacterium | reverse complement strand
GGGCGCTGCAGCTTTCGGAGAATGGATGAAAAGCCAACATTTCGAAAAAAACTCAGCTTTCATCAATAACTGGGAAATTGACAGCAATCAGTTTGAATATACCCATGAAGATATCGCCCAAGCTGCCAAACTGTTAAAACAGGGCAATGTACTGGCTGTTTGCAACGGAAAAGGGGAAGCCGGGCCCAGGGCGTTAGGAAATCGCAGCTTACTGACCCTGCCCACCAAAGCCCTGTCCCGAAAAGTAAGCGTACAGCACAAACAGCGCGAATGGTACCGGCCGGTGGCCCCGGTAATGCTCGAAAAAAATGCTAAATATTTTACCGGTCTCGATGAGATTCACCACCTTTCTGAATTCATGCTGCTCGACTTCACAATATCCGGAGACAAAATTAATGAGATTCCCGGCGTTGTTCATGCCAACGGTACCGCCCGTATTCAAACCCTGTTTAAGCGCGACACTAATCCATGGCTGTACGATTTATTAGCCCATCTCGACGAACAATACAACATAAAGGCATTGATAAACACATCGTTTAACGCGAAGGGCGAACCCATTGTACATACCAAACAAGATGCCATAAAAACGGCTTCAAAAATGGGAATTGAACACCTTATTGTAAACGGGAAACTAATAAATGTAAAATAATTAAACAGTCAACACGAAGTACAGCGATGTTTCTCATGCTGTTTTATTCTTCTCCCAATCCTTTTGATAAAGTTTGGTTGGACTACAGACATTGATATTTATCACTTTCCTTGCCATTACTTTATACCTGTTGTTGGGCAGCGTACTTTTCTGATAATTCATTCAATTCATTAATCAGTTTATGAACTTTTGTACAAGGATTATGATTTGAAAAACTTCTGTCAAAGTATAGATTTTCAAGTTTATCAGCATTCTTGATTGCATTCTCCTGACTTCCATATCTATTTAAAATTGAAAACATTTCCTTAGAATTCTTCTCATATTTGAAGTCAGTACGATTAGTGACTTTATTTATTTCTTTTTCTATTAATTTCTGGTATTGTTGACGTGAAATTCCTGTATTGTAATAATTAAAGTGCAATAAATACCAAAGTTCGAATGCTTCATTAGTCCAAGCACAATTAACTTTTGGTCTTGAGTTTTCTCCTTTATTTATAGCATTATTGAAATTACGTGCAGGAAAACTGTCTTTATCAAATACAGCCCATACTTTATCAATTTTTCTAAGATATTTTTCTTCGTATTTATTACGTAGCTTTTTAGCCTCTTCAATAATAGATAAGGTATTCTTTCCTGTCCCGTCAATATCAATATTCGTCAATTCTAATACTCCTTTAGGCAATGAGGTTTTGAGAGATCCGAAATAATTTGGTTCAGTTTTTTCACCCTCACAAACAATTAAATAAAACTTGCGTTTTGATTTAAACTCAACCTTGCGTTTTTTTTCTGCCCTTGCTCGCCTTTTAAGAACGGCATTATCAATTTTTATAATATTAGCCATTACTTAAAAGTTCTTCAAAATTTCCAATAAAAGGGATTGCACCATAACGCCCATTTATATAATCTTTCTCGAATGACCTATCTTTTCTAATTTTTTTATTTGAGTCATCCTCTTTATACTCAATCAATGAGTATAAGTCACTTGCTTCATATTTGTCTTTTTCTAAAAAATAAATTTGATCTCGTCTAAATCTCCCATATGATAAAAGATTAGTGTCATGAGTAGCAAAAATTAACTGAGCGTTATTGGTATTATATTCAGGAGAATTAAATAAATTAGTAATCGCTGCTGTCATTAATGGATGAAGCTTAGCATCTAATTCATCAATAACAAGTACACCCCCTCCAAGTAAAGTGTCAAAAATTGGCCCTGAAATATCAATTACTTTATTTGTTCCAGAGGATTCTTGATTGCGTAAATCAAAATCTTTGAATCCAACTTGTTTTCCATTTTCATCAAATTTCTGATGAACTGTATTAATTCTGGCAATAGTTTTACCCTGTAAGTCATTAATAATATCATCAAGTATATCTGAAGGTAAATCGTTTGGCAAGAAACTTTCCTGAAACTTTTCTTTTCGAAATTTCAATTGTTCAAACCCTAAATCCAAATCTTTAAAGAAGTCTAGAAGTCTTTCTTTTGACTTCTTCTGATCTAATAATGCAAAAGTCACTCCCCTATAATTATCATGACTTAAACCTGAAATTGTTTCCCAATTATTAAACCAACTAATAATACTTCCAGCAATTTCTCCATTAAATTGGTCTACAACTGACAGGAATAATGCATTTTCTCTTGTTTTTGATTCCAAACCAGCACCCTCATCGAAATTTTCAGTTATACCAATTCCGTTTTCATCTCTAATAAAAAGAGGAAATTCGGTGTCATCTACTAACTTAAATAACCATTCACCATGAATCGATTTATTTTCAATTTCGAATCCATATCTATATCGAATGTTATCAATTATAAACACTAATTCAAAATATGATGGTTTGTTCTCAGTGTTCGTATTTAACAAAAAGGGTACAATATCAAATTTTGATGCAGACGTTTTTTCAACTGATGTCATAACAATTCTTTTCATTATTGACATCGCTTTAATGAAATTAGATTTACCACTAGAGTTTGCTCCATAAAGAACAGCACTTTTTAGTAGCTTATAATTTCCAGCCTTAAATGTAGAATCTCTATATTCTGTGATATTAGTAGCCTCTAAAGATAACGTTTTATTGTCCTTAAACGATAAAAAGTTTCCAACTGTAAATTCAACAATCATCTTTCTATTTTTGTGAGAAATTCTCTCATTATTTGCAAATATAAAAACATAGTGAGAATATTCCTCATAAAAGATATTTATTTTGCCCTAAGGGTGTGTGATAGAATAGTAAGTTGCACAACTTTTTTATAAATTACCCTCCCGCAACCTAATGGGTTAAACAATAATAGCCACAGGCTGCACCTACGGCTATTATTATTGATCCCTTCCCTTTTCAAGGGTTTGATGTTGTACTTTTATTATTCTATATATAACCCAAACCAACTATTTCGAATTGTTCCTGTCGGCCGGCGAAACAATAAAACTGTTTAGTACAATTTCAGTAATGTATTGTTTCTGTTTGTTTTTATCTTCGTAATGGCGATAAGTAAGTTTCCCTTCGAGGGTTACACCATTCCCTTTTTTCAGGTGTTGCTCAACCAAATCGGCCTGTTTACCCCAGGCTACCACGTTATGCCACTGTGTATCGGTTGTTTTATTGCCTGTGGCATCGGTATAAGTTTCGTTGGTTGCCACGGTAAACTTTGCCAGTTTTTTACCACTCTCAAATTTTACAATCTCAGGGTCTATTCCTAAATTACCCAATAACTGTACTCTGTTCCTTAAAGTTGTCATAATGATAAGTTTTAAATGTGAATAATAATTTTTTGTTGGAACAAATTTGAGACAACCTGCAAACACAAGTCGGTTTTTAAGCATTTAGAGTTGTTTGTTTTTCGTTTAAATTCGTTTGTAAGTGTTTTAAAATGATTATATATTTGTTTTCCTGACAATTATAAAAACATCACCATGAACAAAAAACGTTTATGCCCCGTGTGTGGCGAACCCATTTTAGGACGAATCGACAAGAAATTTTGCTCAGACCAGTGTAGAAACACCTTCAACAACCATCGTTACAGCTCGTCAAACAGCCTGGTGCAAAAAATTAACCGGACACTCAAAAAGAATTATTCAATACTTAGCACGCTAAATACCAATGGCAAAACCAAGGTGTCGCGCTCGAAACTGTTGCATGAAGGCTTCGATTTCAATTACTTCACCAATATTTACCAAACACAAAAAGGTAACACATACCGAATATGTTACAACGAAGGCTATTTACCCCTTAACGACGAAACGGTACTACTGATCCATTGGAAAAATCAGTAATAAATTGGCCCTTCAATACCAAGAGGAATCCCTAACCATATCCATATTACAAACATTACAATGCGAACCACGGCAAACACGATTGCAAAAGGCAGCATGGTTGAAATAATGGTACCCAAACCAATATTTTTAACGTATTTCTGTGCAAAGGTAATTACCAGTGGAAAATACGGCAACAAGGGGGTGAGGATATTTGAATAGGAATCGCCGATACGATATGCAGCCTGTGTCGTTTCCGGACTAAAATCCATTAACATGAGCATGGGCACAAAAATAGGGGCTAAAATTGCCCATTTGGCCGATGCACTGCCAATCATCAGGTTTACCAGTGATGAAACGATAATAAAAGTTACCAACAACGGGATACCGGTAAAACCAATCGATTGCAAACCATCGGCACCGGTTATGGCAACAATCAGCCCTAAGTTCGACCAGTTAAAAAACGCAACAAACTGCGCTGCCACAAAGGCCAACACGATATATCCACCCATGGTGGCCATCGATTCGGCAGTCATATCGGCTACATCCTTATCGCCCTTAATTGATTTGGTAATTATACCGTACACCAAACCGGCAATAAAGAATAAAATGAACATGAGCGGAACGATAGAGTTATAAAATGGCTCCAGTCCACCATCTTCGGCCCTGAACAAAGCATTTTGAGGTATAATTCCCCACGCCAGTAAGCCTAAAAACACAACAATTGTTAACAATGTCCATTTCAGGCCTTTCTTTTCAATCGGTAATATTTCATTGGATACCTGCTCATCGGTATGTTCGGTATATTTTCCCAGTCGTGGTATTATTATTTTCTCGGTTACCCATGTGCCGGCAAGACCAACAAACGGGACCGAAGCGGCCATCAAATAGTAATTAGAAAGCGGGTTTACAGTGTACCCCGGCTCAATAATCTGTGCCGCAGGCTGTGTGAAAGAAGCAATTAGGGGATCAAGCCCGGTAGGCAGAAAATTGGCACCGAAGCCACCAGACACACCGGCAAATGCTGCTGCAAGTCCGGCAATTGGATGCCGCCCCATACTGTGAAAAATTGCAGCCCCCAACGGGATTAACACAACATATCCGGCATCGGCAGCTATTGAACTTATCATACCTGCCACTACAATTGAAAAAGTTATTAATGAATTAGGCACTTTACTGACAAACATGCGCAAC
>JAGYOI010000131.1 GCA_018399395.1 Prolixibacteraceae bacterium | reverse complement strand
ACAACTTAAAAAATAGTAACGAACTATTGAAAAAGCATCAACAAGCAAACTAAAAACCAAACCCGCCCCCGTCGAATTCTTTCTTTTCGGCTTCTTCGAACATTTCGGCTTTTTGGTGTTCTGCATTTCCTTCAATATAGATGGCTTTGCCGGTTTCAGGACAAATATATTCACAACCGCCACAACCGATACAAATCGATTGGTCGGTTTCCGGAATATTTAATGCCCCTTTATGCGGGACCATTGTAACCGCCTGTGTAGGACAATGCTCGGCACAAGCGCCACAATGTGTCTCGTCACGGTAAGCAATACAATGATCCAAATCCAAAATCACCTTTCCAACCTGCTCCAGATGTTTTTCTTCAACGGTAAGCGGCTGAATTGCCCCGTTTGGACAAACTTCAGAACAAATCGTACAATCGTAATTGCAAAATCCGTTTTGAAATTTCATGGTCGGCATCATAAAACCCGCCAAACCATACTCGGTAAATGCAGGTTCTAAAATATTTACAGGACACTTGCTTACACATAAATGGCACGATGTGCAATAGTCCATCAAGTGCTTTATTCCCTTAGAGCCCGGGGGGGTTAACGGCGTACGATTGTTAGCAGCTTTTAACCCTGTTACTTTTCCGGCGACAGCTGTTGGAATAGCAACTGTTGATAATAGTGCTGTAGATAAAAACTTTCGTTTTCCTTCATCAACAACATCAGGTTTAATTTCTTTGTTGTTGTTTTTTCCAAAAGCAAATTTATAGGAAATGGCACTCCGGTTACAGCTTTCAATACAATTGAAGCAAGTAACACACCGACTATGGTCTATTTCCTGTGCTTTACTGTCGATACAGTATGCTTTGCAATTAAACTCACATAATGAACAACTGTTACACTTTCCGTGATCGAATTCTACCCTGAAAAGCGAATATTTGCTCAAAAACCCCAAAACTGTTCCTACCGGGCAAATCGTGTTACAGTATGTGCGTCCGTGTTTCCATGCCAGATAACCTATAGCTATCAGAGTAAGCAAACCAATTATCAAAGTAGATATACTGAGTATTGACGCATCGGCCCTGTAGAATGTATAATTACCGAAACTGGTGAATATCGCTTCCAGTAAATTATTCCCTAAAATATAAACAGGCCTGAAAACCGACACAACCATGCGCCCATAAGCACTATAGGGATCGAGCAAACCCAAAATCACCGGAGCTCCTACTAAAAAAGAAACAACGACAACTGCTACAACAGACCATCGCAGTATGCTCATTGCTTTTCGGAAACGAAACCGTTTCTTTTTCTTTCGGAATAAACGTGCAATGCGGCCCACTACATCCTGATATATACCCATGGGGCAAATAATCGAACAATAAACGCGTCCAAAAACTAGAGCCAATATAACCAGTGAAATAATCCATATCACACTAAGCGACAAAATAGCCGGCACAACTTGTATTTGAGTTAAAAAATTTAGTTGCTCCGGCATTAACTCTGCAAAGTCGAGAAAATAAATGGTTATCAATGTAAAGATTAGTGCCGCAATGCCTATGCGTATTTTTCTCAACATCGATTATTATATTTTGATTCGCTTTATATTTAAACTCTCAAGATTCATTGTTCCAATATTGAGTTTTTGTCCGTTGGCCAGGTGTTCAACATGATCAATCGGCATATCTTCAATTTGGCTGAAAAACTTGGCTGAGGCTGTATCAACGGCAACAACATCCTGCGACATAAACAGGCTTTTTGTCAGTACCACATCCGCCTCTGATTTTCCGCGCGGACCGTTTGATTTAAGTGTACGATAAGCATCAACTACATTTAAAACAGGCTTTTTATCCAAAGTACAGATGTCAGCAATGCACTGTTGCAGGTCGTTGCTATGGAAGAACCGGCGGTCCCACACAATGCCCATGTGGTTCTTCATTGAAATTGATAATCGGGCACCACCATGATGTTTTAAGACAGGTACATTAATCCAAACATCGCTATCTAATATTGCCTCATGAATTTTTGCCTCTTTCAATATCTTTCCCTTTGGTATTGAAACATTACGGTAATATGACTCCTGATTACCAGGTACCATATTAGCACCAGCATCTTTAGCTGCTTTTTCAATACCACTGTTCTTATAACAGTTTCTCCAGTTATCGCAAGTGTTATCAAATACAAGAACCTCGCTGGCACCGGCATCAAAACATTGTTTCACAATTTCCCCAACTACTTCAGGGTTTGCATTGCCTGCAAGCTCTGGCACTCTGTCCCACCCAATATTTGGTTTAACACAAACTTTTTGCCCGGGTTTTACAAACCTGCTCATACCACCCATCTCGGTAATTCCACGGCGAAACATTTCGTCTCCGTTTCCTCCCATTACGGCCACCAAGTCAACCGGGTCACCATTTGAGCTTCCAAGATTTTGTGATAATACATGCATGGCTCCTTTGGCCGTTATCGTTGTACCAAAACCGGCAACTGCTAATGCACTTAAAAATTTACGTCTGTCCATTTTGATTCTTTTTTTGTTTCTACTCCACTTTTTCTTATCCTATTATGTTCTTCCAGCACAGGTAGAATTAAAATAATAAAAAGATTAACGTTAGACACTTCCCCGTTTCCTGTTAACCATATTAACAATTAACGTTCATTAAAATACTATAAATCAGCCTCAAATATAAAAAAAATCTTAAAGTGAGCATGTTGTTTTAAAACATCACCCAATAATAAGCATGAAAGGGCAGCTAAAAAGCCCCCCTTTACAAGTAATACGGCAATATTAATTCTATTATTTTGTAGTTAAATACGTATTTATATTTTCAGCGGTACGACGTCCACTGTCGATTGCACGTACTACAAGACTAGCTCCCGATTTAGCATCGCCACAAGCAAACACTTTACTCACGGTTGTCTGATCATTCAGTGCATTCGTTTTTACATTGCCCCGGTTATCGTATTCAACCTTCAACGAATCAAGTAACCCCTCATGCTCGGGGTGTACAAATCCCATTGAAAGCAGGATCAGTTCGGCCTTGATAATTTCGTTTGAGCCGGGCACTTCGTTCATTACAAATTTTCCCGATTCATCTTTAGTCCATTCAACTTTCACCACTTCGGCACCTGTAACTTTTCCGTTTTCAGATAAGATCTTTTTGGTAGCCAGGCTCCACCGGCGTTCACACCCTTCGAGGTGAGAACTTGATGTGCGCATTATATTTGGCCAATATGGCCATGGATTATTATCCATACGCTCTTTAGGAGGCTTAGGCATAATTTCGATTTGCGTTACACTTTTAGCTTTCTGCCGTATTGAAGTACCAACACAATCGGAACCGGTGTCACCACCACCAATAACAAGTACATTTTTGTTTTCGGCAATAATGCGGTCAGCCTCTTTGATTTTTTCGCCACGCACTACTTTATTTTGTTGTTTAAGAAACTCCATAGCAAAGTGTACGCCTTCGCTGTCGCGGCCTTCAACCGGCAGGTCGCGCGGTTGCATGGCACCAACAGCGATACATACTGCATCATATTTCTTTAGCAATTCAGTTTTGGAAATATCAACACCTACTTTAGTGTTTACCAAAAACTCAATTCCTTCAGCTTCAAATAAATTCTGACGTCGGTCGATCAGCCCTTTATTCAGCTTAAAATCGGGGATGCCATATCGCAGCAACCCACCAATAGCATTATCAGCCTCGTAAACTGTAACGGTATGTCCGTACTGGTTCAATAAATCAGCAACCGACATTCCGGCAGGTCCCGAACCAATAACAGCTACTTTTTTACCTGTCCTCACTTCGGGCACACGTGGTTCAACAATACCCAGCTCGAAAGCCTTTTCAACAATTGCCGATTCATTTTCACGTATAGTCACCGGCTCATTATGTATATTCAGCACGCACGACTTTTCGCACAATGCCGGACAAACACGGCCTGTAAACTCGGGGAAGGCATTTGTTGAAGACAGTACTTCGTAAGCCTCTTTATAATCGCCACGATAGAGGGCATCCTGCCACTCGGGTATTTTACTGCACACCGTGCACGCCCAATGGCAGAACGGAATCCCGCAGTCCATGCACCTTGATGCCTGCGCCTTGCGATCCTCTTCGTTCAACGTTTGTTCTACTTCGCCAAAATCACCTATTCGTTCCTGTAGCGGACGGTAACCACTCTCTTTGCGGCCTACCTCCATAAAACCTGTAGGTTTTCCCATATCTTAAATTATTTCAGATTTCAAATTACAAATTGCAAATATCATATTGTTACTTAGCACAGATAACTACTCGTGCCTGCGGTCGTCAACCGACTTTTGCAATTCAATTTCAATTTTACGTAATTTCTCTTCTTCGAGAATTTTCTTGTATTCAAACGGTATTACTTTCACAAACTTAGGCAAGTATTCATCCCAGTTGGTCAGAATTTTTGCCGCCAGTTTACTCCGTGTTTGAATCAAGTGTTCGCTGATCATATCCTGCAACTCGTTAATATCGGCTTTATCCTCAACCGTAGTAAGTTCAACCAATCCCTTGTTACAGTAATAATCGAAGTCGCCATCCATGTCGAGCACATAAGCAATTCCGCCACTCATTCCGGCAGCAAAGTTGCGCCCTGTATTACCAAGTACAGCCACGCGCCCACCGGTCATGTATTCGCAACAGTGGTCGCCTGTGCCTTCAACAACAGCAACAGCCCCTGAGTTACGAACTGCAAAACGTTCGCCAACAACCCCACGGATAAACACTTTACCACTTGTGGCCCCGTATAAAGTTGTATTACCTACAATAATATTTTGCGCGGGGTCAAATGTTGATTTCGAACGAGGAACAACCGTTATGCGTCCTCCCGACAAACCTTTGCCAAGGTAGTCGTTGGAGTCGCCCTGTAACCTTAGCGAAACGCCTTTAGCGAGGAATGCCCCAAAACTTTGACCAGCAGAACCATGGAAAATACAGTTTATTGTTTCATCAGGGAGACCTGATTCACCATAACGTTTCGATATTTCGCCCGACAGCATAGAACCTACCGAGCGGGTAATATTGTTGATGTCTTTTTCGATCCAGACCCTTTGCTGGCTCTTAATGGCAGCATTAGCTTCCCGAATT
>JAGYOI010000130.1 GCA_018399395.1 Prolixibacteraceae bacterium | reverse complement strand
TATGAAGAGTTTTGTTTACCGGTAGCAAAAATGCCATGGGGCTTTTGCGGAACAAAATCTTTTAACAGTTTTGTTTCGATAAATTTCTCATTAAAAAGCTCTTCGGGAATAAGATTTTTTTCCTTGATAAACCAAATAAACAAAATGCGGGTAAGCAAGCGGATTACATTTTTGCTTTTATGTTCGGTAAATGCGGCGTCGTAGCTTGCATCCGTATCAAAATCGAACCGGTTTGGTGCATTGGGGAATTTAACCTCTTTAACCGCCCAGAAATACCATTTTTGAATTTCGTTATAAAATTGCTTGTTGAGTATGCTAACATTAAAAACCTTTTGCCAATAATCGTACAGTTTCGAAAAACTATCGATTTTTTCTTTACCGGTTTTAGGAATCCGCAGCTCTTCAAGAATTTTGAGGTGACCGGTGTGTGGTTTTTCAATGTCAATATCCCTTAGCAATGAAACTTTTCCTACTTTCTCCCCTTCTCTCCATTGCTGTTTGTATTTTAAGCGTTCACTATTGGCAAAGGCAATTTGTTCGCCGTATTTAAAAATTAAAGTAACCGGGGTATAATTAAATTCCCTGTTAAAAAGTCGTGTAATTTCGGCCAATTGCGAACGGGTTGGGTTTAAGCCATTGCTACGTTTTTTAAGTTCGACACCAAAAATGAGCAATCCATCGTAATCGTACTCTAAAGCTTTCACCGAATCCAGCGATTCAGTATTTTCTTCGCCGGTAAAAGCCTTTTCGTTGACCATGCCCAAAAAATACACTGTGTTGATAAGTGCATGTGCCGGGTTTGCTTCGTTGTAATAAGTTGAAACGATATCCTCTGGATTTGCAGGGTCTTCGGTTACTTCAGAAATGGGCACATTCAATTCCTGAAAGAAGCTTTTCATTGCTTCGAAAAGAGAATGTGATTTAAAAATATTCAGGTTCATATTATTGTAATTTTTTAAATCCTGGAACAGATAAAATACTTTTCATTTGTTGAATTGCTTGCTCATTAAGTAAAACAAGACGTTGTGATTGTGGAATCTGTTGCCGAATAAACAGGGCATTCATACTTTCTAAATTTGCCAAAACTACTAATTGTTCAAGCGTAGCATAATCACGCATGTTTCCTTCTTTCCCGGGGGTGTCGTTACGCCATTCTTTGGCAGTACAATTAATTACACCAACTGCATTGGTTCTTTGAACCCACTGACCAACCGACATAATAAACCGATTTGTACCGGCTTCTTTTTCAATTACCCCGAATTCGGGGTAATTAAAACCTTGATTGTTTATTTTTTCCCAAATACCAAGATATTCAAGCGTATTTTTATTGGTAACCCACTTTCCTATTAATCCCGGACCTTCTTTAAAAGTAGATGTCATGTCGGTAAGGCTAATAAAATCATCATTATTCTGACGAATAACAGTAATTTCAATTCCTTCGACATTTATTTTTTTATTTTTTGCCATTGACTACCTATTTCTTTGTTCATGAAATTCTCTAAACCCATCGAAATCGATGGGTTTAAATGTGGCGAATTCGCCATATTTAAACCGATACCAAAAACCAGGTTATTAAGTCAAAATTATCTGTTTTGAATTTATCGCTTACTTTCTCGTTTCGGTTAATACGGTTCAATGCATCTTTGTCACCGGTTTTCAATTTCGCTAGTAAATCTTTTGCTTCGACACCCATTTTCTTTTTTGTTGTGCCATCTTCTTGCATTTCTTCTTCAACTGCTTGACTTTTCAGCCATGCTTGAATTGAATCAACCAGATTTTGAATGGCTTTTTCTTCGCCTTTATCAATTTCGGGCGGAACAAAACGAACCTCGTTTTTATGTATGGTTAAGGCATCGAGCACCTCTTTGTGATTAATTAAAACCTGGTTTCCCTGGTTGTTTATATAAATTAAATCGTACGACTGATAGCCGTTATTATTTTCATTGGGTTGCTTTGCCGGATAGCCGAGCAATGCGATAATCCCGTTTTCGGAGCAACACTTGTTTGCCGCTTTAAAACCGGTATATACCCCTTTTGGCATACGTGAATATTTTTCAGTATTCGAATTATACTCCTCCAGCAAATCTTGCCGGTATTTTTCGAGCGATAAATCGTTAAAACCAAGTCCTTGTTCACTTATTTCAATATCGTCCCACGAAGTTTGCATTTGCTCAATCATTCGAGCTTTCATGCGGTTTTCAAGGTTTTCGTCTTCGGCCATTTCTTTAAATGAATCCGAAAAATCGAGTTGTACTTCCGAACCTGCCAGTTGCATGGCCGCCATACGCTGTTCAATTCTTCCCTGTAAATCGAGATACGAATTTATATTGTTTGAAGGCCAAAAATTTACGCCAAAAATTTTTGTATTGGGAGAGCCAAGCCTATCGATACGTCCCATGCGTTGAATAATCCGAACCGGATTCCAGTGAATATCGTAATTAATTACCATATCGGCATCCTGCAGGTTTTGACCTTCACTAAGTGCATCGGTAGCAATTAAAATATCAAAGGGATGTTTAATTTGCTCATACGTTTTTAAATTATTTTCGGCTACCCATTGAATCCATTCGTGGTATTTTTCAATTTCAGTGAGTTCTGCCGACGATGCTTCAAACGACCATTCTTTTTCTTTATACAATTTTGTAAAAGGAGCAAAACGTTCGAGAATGGGTTCAAAATTCTTGTGCAATTCCTCGTTGTCGGTAGTCTTGGAACCAGTACCGCTTACCATTGCAATTTTGTCGAACCCGCGTGCTTTAAGCTGATTGAATATATATTCGGCAGTATCGCGGTACACGGTAAAAATTACTACTTTTTGATTGTTATTATTTTCACCAGAAGCCCTTTTGGTGTAAATTTTTTCAATTAGCACTTCAAGCTTTGTGTCGTCGCTTTTTTGATTCTCCGGAATCTTAATTTCCTGATTGATTTTTTGTTCAAAGCGGCGCAGGTTAGATAAAATGTTATCTAAAGCATCAATATCTTTTTTTAGATCCCGTTTATAAAAGTTCAGGTTTCCGGCGTCATCAATATCTGCTAAATTTATTGGCCTTTTTTTCCCAAGTGTAAATTCAGCTATTTCATCCTCAAGCTCTTCATCAGAAGACAAAATGTTTTGAGTATTTTCATCAATCACCTCGTTGTTTCTATTTTCCTGATAGCTTTTTATTTTTCTGAGTGCATTTTGGTGGTGATTTTCAATTTTCTCAACAGTTGAATAAAAAGAGAACCATGATGATTCGAGCCTTTTAACCATCAAAATATACATCATTTTCACCAGGAACTTATCTCTTTGAATTTCATCGTCTAAAATTGAAACATTGCTTTTGTTTTTATCTTTCTGTCTTTTCTTTTTATCTTCAATAGGTTCGGTATAAAATGCAGGTTGGTATCCCGAAAGCATTGGCGGGAATTTTTTAAACAGCTCTTCGAAGCTTTCGAAGTTTCCTAATTCATTGGGGGTAACAAACAGGTTATCCGGTTTTTCTTTGGCCGGGAAAATCAGCTCCGACTGATGGCCATTAATCATTGCCCTGGTACGGGCAACCGTTAACGAATCGGTAAGCTTAAAAAAGTTTGCCGGCAAATTTTTAATAAATTCACTTATTTTGGGGTTTTCCTCTTGACGCCATTCGTTAAAAGCCTTTTGGGCTGTTCTGAATGTGTAATCAATATTTTTTATGCCAAGTGAATCGTAAAATCCGGTACTGTTTCCTTTAAGGATAAGTTTAAATTGATTCCGAATATCATTTAACGAATTATTGATTGGGGTTGCCGATAGCATCAATACTTTGGCATCTTCATTTTTACTGAGTATTTCATCAACAAAAAATTTGAACCTGTTTGATTTATCATTTCTCAGGTTGTGACTTTCATCAATGACGAAAAGTTTGGGTTTATCGTTTAAAAATAAAGTATCTGCACGTTCATTTTTGTACAAATCCTTATCCATTAAGTCCATGTTCAGGTCAGTGTGAAATCGAACAAAATAATCAAATTGGTCTTTTTCGAATCTTGAATCCTGATGTTTTTTATATCTCACCCAGTTGTGTTGAAGTTTTTTGGGGCATAGAAGAATTATTTCTCTTCCTTGCAGCTGGAAGAATTTCATCACGGCCAATGCACTCCATGTTTTACCCAAACCAACAGCATCCGCTAAAATTGCACCGTTATATTTTTGGAGCATTTTTATTAAACTCAGTACTCCTTTTTGTTGAAATTTATACAGTGTTGGATATATTACAGAGTTTTCTAATCGTCCGATTTGCCTGTTGAAATCGGGGTCGTCCTTGTCAATTAAAAGTTGTTCTCCAAAGAGTTCAAAAAGAACTTTGTAATACAATTCGCGAGGTGTATATTCTATAAATATTTTTTCAATTTCAGAAATTAAATATTCTTTAAAAGGTTTCGTTTCAGTTTTCCCATCATCGTTTGTAAATGTTTTCTTTTTATGTGCCTGTGGCTTTGTCCACAGCGTTTCAAACCAGTCCGCTAATTCATTGTATTGAGCGTTATTACCAGTTTCTGCAATATTCAATTCAACATTGTTCGTAGTTTTTAACCCAATACCGGCTTCGGTGAGGTTTGAACTACCTGATATAAAATAATTCAGACGGTCGTCGTTTTTTGAAGTATGTACATATGCTTTTGCATGGCAAAAATTAGGTTCGAGTGTTTTGGCTTCTACATTTCCCTGCTTTAAAAAGCCTACCGCTTCTTTTGCCAATTTGCTTAATTTCAATGCTGCTTCAACCGAAATATTTTCATTCATCAAGTCGAGTGCCCTGTCTTTTACTTCGTCAACGTTAACTATATCGCCAAGTATAAATCTGTAATGAGCAATTTTATCGTTTGTTGATTTTGAAAGATAAGTGAGGGCACCAACAGTAAAGTAACCGGTAACAATATCAAAAGTTCCGTCTTCAGTGTATTTGGCAATCCATTGGTGTACTTTAAGGTTTTTGTTTTCGTTGTCAATTAACATTTATAAGTAGTTTTGTTTAGTCTAATGAAAATACATGCCAAAGTAGCTATTATAATTTTTTTAACCAATAATTTTACAGCACATATTATGGAATTTTCAACAACTGTAACAAAATTAATTGAGGCAAGACATTCGAAACGCGACTATCGGAACGAAC
>JAGYOI010000013.1 GCA_018399395.1 Prolixibacteraceae bacterium | reverse complement strand
TGCATATTAGTAGTTAAAACAGGTGTTGCCATTTTATCTTAAATTTAGTAAAACAAATATACACCAAAACAAAATTTCATCCAAATTCAGGTTATTGAGTAATAAAACATGATGGCATCTTCATATCAGATACCATCATGTCGGATTTATTGATATAGGGAAACTTAGAATAATCAATATCTGTTTCGTTCGGTATAAGTTGTGTGCAACAAATGATGCGAACGCTCTCCCAACGGTTTTTTCAGATAATCTTTATAAACTTTAGTAATCTCAGGGTTTTCATGAGATTTCCGGACCGGAAGGTTGGCATCTTCTTCGTATATAGCTTGTGAGCGCCGCTCCCTAATCTCAGGATTTGTCGGGATGGGTTGCCCGCCACCACCGAGACATCCGCCCGGGCAGGCCATTATCTCGATAAAATGAAAATCAGCTTCGTTATTTTTTACGGCATCCATCACTTTTTTGGCGTTTACAAGTCCGTGTGCCACTGCACATTTCAATTCAACACCATCAAGAAATGCCCACTCTTCAAGCGGTTTTTCAATTTTTATTGAAGCTTTGCGTACGCCCTCTATGCCCCGTACGGGTGTAATATTCAGGTTTTCAAACGGGACCTCGCGACCTGTTACCAACTCGTAAGCCGTACGCAAGGCCGCTTCCATAACGCCGCCAGTGGCACCAAAAATTACGGCAGCCCCTGAAGAGTCGCCCATGAGCCGGTCGTGCTTCATATCAGGCAGCTTCATAAAATCAATTCCTGCCTGTTTAATCATGATTGCCAGTTCGCGCGTTGTAAGCACGTGATCAACATCGCGATAACCGCTGTCGTGCATCTCGGGCCTGTTGGCCTCAAATTTTTTGGCCGTACAAGGCATTATAGAAACGGAAACAACTTTTTCAGGATCAATTCTGCGGGCTTTGGCATAGTATGTTTTTGCCAGTGCCCCGAACATTTGCTGAGGCGATTTGCAGCTCGACAGGTTATCAAGCATTTCGGGGTACATGTGCTCGATGTATTTGATCCAGCCGGGTGAACACGATGTGTACATGGGAAGTTTAAAGTTATCATCTTTATCCACCAATACTTTTTTGAGTCTTGTGAGCAATTCTGTTCCCTCTTCCATAATGGTCAGGTCGGCGCTGAAATCGGTGTCGAGCACGGAATCGAAACCCAGGTTTTTGAGTGCTGCCACCATTTTACCGGTAACCCGCTGCCCGGGGTCAAAGCCAAGTTCTTCGCCTAATCCAACCCTAACGGCAGGGGCTGTTTGTACCACAACATGTTTTTCGGGGTCGGCAATGGCTTCCCATACTTCTTCTATGTAGTTTTTCTCAATTAATGCACCGGTAGGGCAGTGGTTCACACATTGCCCGCAATTGGTGCATACCACATCGTTCATCGATTTTTCGAAGAAAGTTGAAATCTTCATTTTATCGCCTTTATAAGCAACAGCCAAAGCATTCACTCCCTGCAATTCGGCACAGGTACGCACACAACGCTGGCAGCGGATACAACGGCTGTCGTCCTTAATAATGGAAGGCGAAAACATATCGATGGTGTAATTTTTATATGGTGCCAGCGGGATAAGGTCTTCCGACATAATTTTGTACTCGGCGGCAAGTTCCTGCAGTTCGCAGTTTCCGTTTTTGTAGCAGCGGGTACAGTCGGCATTGTGTTCCGACAGCAACAATTCGATAATATGTTTTCGTGCAGTGCGCACTTTAAGTGTATTGGTCTGTACTTCCATATTATCCTGACAAGGTGTAGCGCACGATGCAGCCAGTCGTTTCTGACCTACAACTTCAACCATACACACGCGGCAATTCCCGGCAACACATAAATCTTTGTGATAGCACAAGGTTGGAATATTTATACCAGCATCGCGGGCAGCATCCAGTATGGTTTTACCGGGTTCTACTTCAAAAACAATTCCGTTAATGGTTATATTGATTTTTTTATCCATGGTTGATTTTTTTTTGCATTTAGTAAATCATTTCTTCGGGGAAGTTTTCAACAATCGACGAGAACGAATTCGCAACCGATTGCCCTAAACCACATTTGGCGGTGTATTGCATGGTTTCAGTAAGTTTTAGGAGCTTATCGAGGTAAGCCGCTTGTTTTTGTCCTTGTTTTACCGCTTTAATCCCCATGTGCAATTGTTGGCATCCCACACGGCAGGGGGTACATTGTCCGCACGATTCTTCCCTGAAAAATTCGAGGTAATTATCAAGAACATTAAACATCGATCGGGTACTGTTGAAAAGCATCATCGAGCCTCCGGTAGGCAATGATATGCCGGTTAGTTTGCCTTTGAAGCCAATGTTGGTTTCGTTAAACCGTTTACGTGGCACTAAAAAGCCCGATGCGCCACCAACCTGGACAGCTTTTGTGTCGCCATCGCCAAATTCATCAACAAAATCGCTGAGGCTCATTCCAAGCTCCAGCTCATAAATGCCTGGTTTAGGTGTGTCGCCCGACACCGAGAAAAGTTTAGTGCCACGTGAAAACTGAACGCCAAGGTCGTAAAACTTTTTGGCACCGTGTTTAAAAATGGTATAGGCGTGGGCCAGTGTTTCTACATTGTTGATAACTGTTGGCATTCCTTTATAGCCAATATTTGTAGGGAACGGTGGTTTGTTGCGTGGTTCGCCCCTGAATCCTTCCATTGAATCCATCAGCGCCGTTTCTTCACCACAAATATATGCACCACTGCCCATGAATATTTCAATTGAAAAATCAAATTCAATTTCTTTACAATAATATTCAAATTCGTCAATCACTTTTTGAAGCTCGGGCTGTAAGAATTTGTATTCGCCCCTTAGGTAAATAAAGCCTTTATTCGCCCCGGTTATGTAACCACAAACGGCCATAGCAGTAAGTACTTTAAAAGGTACCTCCATAAGGATCTCGCGGTCCTTAAAAGTACCCGGTTCACCTTCGTCGGCATTGCAGATTACATATTTTTGCGGGGCTTCCGCTTCGCTGGTAAGTTTCCATTTCAAGCCGGTAGGAAAACCCGCACCCCCACGTCCTTTCAACTCAGAGCTTATAAGCTCATTGATCAATTCAGGTCGGTCTTTTTCGAGCGTGCGGCTCAGTATTTTTTCCCAGTCGTTTTCGTTCCTGAAAATAAAATCGGCCCTTTTGAGATTATATTCGTGTGCCATAACGCTATTTTTTTAGATATCCGGTTAAAATTTCACGCACCTTTTCAGGTGTCAATTCTGTATAAACCTCATCGTTGATGAGCATAGCAGGAGCTTTGTGGCACCATCCCAGGCAGTTAGTTTGCAGGAGGGTAAATTTTCGGTCGGGGGTTGTTTCACCCATCCCGATGTTCAGCATATCCTGAATGGTGAGTAAAATTTGGTTTTTACCTTTCATTGAACAAGTAATGGTTTTGCAGACCCTGATTACAAATTGCCCCATTTTTTTGTACTCTAAAAAAGAGTAAAACGTTGCAGTGCCATAAACTTCGGCCGCAGGTAAATCCATTACGCGGGCAATCTCAATCATCGACGATTCCGACAAATAATGTTCTTGTCTTACAACCCCTTGTAAAACAGGAAGCAAATTTTCCCTTTTCCTTCCATGTTTGTCGGCCAATGCAGAAATTAATTCAGTTGTTTGAGCCATATCGAAAAGATTAAAAATTACAATAAAGATGATTTACTTTTCAATTTAGTTAAGTTAAGCAAGAAAATCCACCCTTAAATATCAGCAAATGAACTTATTGTGATATGTTGTTTAACAGAAATTTATAAAGTAAGGAAAATTGGGGTTTACAATTCAACAATAGCGGTACAAATGAAAAAATGTAGAAATGTATATATGTTAATTGATTCGGCTTAACAGATTGATATTTAGAATCATTATAAATATTACTCCCTGAATTGTTCGGGTATTTCTTTGGTTGTTGAGGCACCAAGTTCACGCAGGCGTTCAACCCGGCGAACAAGGTTACCGGTTCCGGTGTATAGTTTCTTGCTGGCTTCATCGTAATTTTTCTGGAGGTTGTCAATGTTTCTCCCAAGCTTTTCTATATCAGTAATAAAGTTAACAAATTTGTCGTATAACGCTCCGCTTTGCCGGGCAATTTCAATGGCATTACGGGTTTGATTTTCTTGTTGCCATATTGATGCAATAGTGCGTAATGTTGCCAGCAAGGTTGATGGGCTAACAATAACAACCTTGTTGTCCCAGGCATAGTTAAACAATTGCTGATCTTCTTGAATGGCAACACTAAACGACGATTCAACCGGAATAAAAAGCAAAACAAAATCGGGTGTGTTAAATTGTGGAGAGCTACTGTAGTGTTTATCGTTCAGCTCTTTGATGTGCTTTTTCAATGAAAGAAGATGCTCTTTCATATATTTGTCCTTTTCAATTTGATCTTCGGCATTTACAAAGTGCTCGTAAGCTATAAGTGAAACTTTTGAATCAATAACGATGTGTTTTTTATCTGGAAGATTTACAACAACATCGGGCCGTATAACTTTTCCATCGGCATTTTTCACCACTTTTTCACGTTCATATTCATTACCTTCGGTAAGGCCTGAACGTTCGAGAATACGTTCGAGCACAATCTCGCCCCAATTACCTTGTTTTTTAACATCGCCTTTTAATGCACGGGTGAGATTGCTGGCTTCAGTGCTAATTTTATTGTTTAATTCATGGAGTTTTTTTAGTTCAGCTTTCAAATCGGTTTGGTCTTTGAGTCCTTTCTCATAAGTTTCTTCTACTTTTTTCTCGAATGTTTGTATTTTTTCTTTCAATGGAGAAATAAGTTCATGCATCCTGTTATGGTTGACCTTTGAAAAATCTTCGGTGTTCTTTTTTAGAATTTTATTGGCAAGATTTTCAAATTCAGATACCGCTTGTTTTTGCAAACGTTCGAACTCGTGCGACTGTTCGTCGAGTTTTTCTTTAAGAAACCTGTTTTCAGTTTCGAAGCGAGTTTTAAACTGATTCAGCTCTTCATTTTTATTTCGTAATATTTTCACTTCATCCAGTGCCTGAATATATTGTTGCTTTATATGATCCAACCGTTCGAGTTGTGCAATTTCTTCTTTTTCGTAATTGTTTAACTTTTCGTTATACGTTAGCGATAAATGTTTAATTTCACGTTCTTTAATAGCCTTCGAACGGTAAAAGCAAATAATACCAACAACAATAGAAGCTATAACGGGAATTAATATTTGTAGGAATGTATTCATAAATCAATAGTTTTTTACAAATTTAAGTTTTAATTATACCAATTAAAAGTTTATATATACATCGGTCTTCTTATGTTTGTTGTAATAAATTTATTACCAAGCACCCTGTTTTTGATAAAGTTTTATTTAATTTGAAACAATATTTTAAAAATACAGCAAATGCTTTATAAACTGGTTTTAGCAAATATTACCAACATTGCAGAAAAGTTTAAACCTTCAATCATAGCAGCGAATATTAATTCAATTCAATTTGACCAATTACAAGGCAAGGTAACAATGAGCTTGTGGCTTTTTATTGGTTTTTGGGTTGTGGTTTTAATTGCCTTTATTATAGCTGCCTTTTTTTTCAGGGGTAAGCGTCAAAAGTATATATTGCGCGAAAGAAATATGATGAAGTCGCTTATCGATAATGTACCTGATAAAATATACTTCAAAGATCTTGAAAGCAAATTTATCCTGATAAATCAGTCAGAGGCACAGCTTCTGGGTTTAAAGAAACCGGAAGATGCCATTGGAAAATCAGATTTTGATTTTTTTGAGCATGCCCGTGATGCTTATAATACTGAACAGGAAATTATCAAAACAAAAAAGCCAATAATCAATAGTATATACAAACATATAATTAATGGCGAAAAACGTTATTTATCGGACACCAAGATACCTTTAACCGATACTAACGGGGATTGCATTGGCACGGTAGGTATAACACGTGACATCACCGATTTGAAAAAAGCAGAAATAACGATGTTAGAACATCAGTCGAAGTATAAAGCTCTTTTCGATAATGCACCGCTGGCTATTTTCCGCCTCGACCAAGAAATGAAAGTTGTGGAATGCAACCATCGTTTCAGGTCAATGTTTGGTTACACCGAAGATGATGATCTGGGCAACACGACCAAGTATGATTTATTATATGAACCAGAAATTGGTAGTTTGATTATTGACACCGTACTTGAAACAAAAGAAGTAAACACAGAGATAATGCTTAAACGTAAAAATGGCGATAAATTTATTGCCAATCTTACATTAGCATTACTTGATGATGGATTTAAAGATGTATCAATAGAGGGAATTGTTGAAGATATTACACAAGTAGCCAAAGCCCGCGATGAAATAATAAAGGCCAAAGACAAAGCGGTAGAGGCCGATAAGCTGAAATCATTATTTCTGACCAACATGAGCCATGAAATTCGCACCCCGATGAATGCCATAATCGGATTTACGAACATGTTGCGCGAAGATGGCCTTAGCGAAGAAGAACGAAATTCATTTATTGATGTGATTCAAAGCAATGGTAATTCGCTTATGACCCTTATCGATTCTATTGTTGATTTCTCAAAACTCGAAACCGAGCAAATGTCGGTCAGCAAGAGCGAGTTTAATTTTAAGCCACTTTTTGATTCTGTATTTGAACATGCTAAGAAGTTACTCCGCACCGAAGAAAAACATAAAAGCGTTAAACTCACGCAGGATGTCCCTGAAAATCCTAAAATTAGATTAACATCAGACCGGGACCGATTAGGGCAAGTTATGAACCATTTGATATCGAACGCGATTAAATTTACCGATGAAGGAGAAATTTGCATCGGTTACCGTGTTAATAATGAAAAGATTAATATCTTTGTAAGTGATACCGGTATAGGAATACCTAAAAATAAACAAAAAGTTATCTTTGAACGTTTTGCAAAAGTAAATAATGATAAAAACCGGCTTTACGGTGGAACAGGTATTGGATTAACAATATCGAAAGGGCTAACGGAGTTAATGAATGGCAAAATTTTAGTAAATTCTGAAACTAAAAAAGGCTCAACATTTACAATAGAACTGAACTTAAACGAATAACATTTTTGCTAACAAAGAATTAAAAATAAACGATATGAGCGACAGCAGCAAACCTTTAATATTAATTGTAGAAGACGTTGAATCAAATTATTTATACCTCAACGCTGTATTGAGTAAAATTAATGCACAAATTGAATGGGTGACAAACGGGATTGAAGCTGTGGATTTTGCCAAAGAACATCCCGATACCAAGCTCATATTAATGGATTTGCAAATGCCTGAAATGAACGGATATGATGCTACCCGGGAGATTAAGAAAATGTACCCCGAAATGCCGGTAATTGCACAAACAGCATTTGCAATGTCTGACGACCGCACAAAAGCCATAGAGGCCGGATGTGACGATTACCTTGCAAAGCCTATACGTTCTAAAGATTTACTTGAGGCCGTAAACAAATTCTTATAATTCAGATAAAAGATAGATTTTCAAAAAGTCCGGGTAAAATATTTCCCGGACTTTTTTTAGCTTTGGGGTTTACCAAACCTGGCTGCCTGTTCATTTGTTTAAATAAACAGAAAAATACAATATTACAGATACGATGAGAAATACGCTAAAAATTATATATCCGATAATCCTGGCCCTGGCTGTTGCCGGTGGTATATTACTTGGGCTGAATTTGAATGTTCAAAAATCCCCTGTAAAGAATTCTGCATCCAACATATTTCAACCCGATAAACTATCATTAGTTCTGCGTCTTATCGAACGCGACTATGTAGACAGTATCGATAAAACAGAGATGGTTAACAATGTAATACCAGAGGTCCTTGAAGAGCTCGATCCACATTCAACTTATATCGAACCCCGCGAAATGAAAGCTGTTAGCGAGGAAATGCGTGGTAATTTTTCAGGCATAGGTGTTCAGTTTGTTATGCAGGAAGACACGGTTATGATTGTTGATGTTGTTTCGGGAGGCCCGTCACAGAAACTTGGGATTATGTCGGGCGACCGTATTGTGAAAGTTGAGGAACGAAGTATTGCCGGTGAAGATTTGCCCAGCGACAGCATTGTTTCGATGTTGCGCGGAAAAGAAGGGACAATTGTTAATGTATCAATTTTTCGGCCCGGTTATGACGATTTGCTTGAATTTGAAATAGAACGGGGTGAAATACCACTTTATAGTGTTGATGCATCGTACATGGCTACTGATAAAATTGGGCTTATCAAAGTGAACCGTTTTGCCGAGAGTACTTATAATGAATTTATGGAGGCACTTAATTCGTTGAGTTTAAAAGGTGCTCAAAAGTTAATTATCGACTTGAGAGGTAATGCTGGTGGTTCATTGCAAACTGTTATTCAAATGGTTGATGAATTCTTGCCCAAAGACCGTTTAATTGTCTACACCGAAGGTAAATCAAGAGCCCGTCAGAATTACTATTCATCAGAAAGAGGTGCATGGAAAGATAAAGATGTTGCTGTTCTGATTGATGAATTTTCAGCATCGGCCAGTGAGATATTTGCCGGCGCTATTCAGGATAACGACCGTGGGTTAGTTATAGGCCGGCGCTCATTTGGTAAAGGCCTTGTTCAGGAACAAATACCTTTTTTTGATGGAAGTGCTTTACGGCTTACCGTTGCCCGGTTTTATACACCCAGTGGGCGGAGTATCCAAAAACCTTACGAGAATAGTAACGATGAATATTACAAAGATTTTCAACGGAGAGTGGAGCATGATGAGCTGGTTAAGGCCGATAGTATTCATTTTAACGATTCGCTTCAATATAAAACAGTAGGAGGCCGAACAGTTTATGGTGGTGGTGGTATTATGCCCGATTTCTTTGTGCCGGTTGATACCTCCGGGATTAACAAATTATTCTCGGCAATAGCATCCAAAAACCTGGTTTACCATTTTGCATTCGATTATGCTGATCAATATCGCAATAATTTGAATACACTTGAAAACCCTGATGAATTAATGAACTATTTAGAGTCGGAGGACTTATTTAAGCAGTTTCTGGCACATGTTAAGAAAGAAGGCATAACTTATACCAACAAACAGCTTTCAGAGGCTGAAGAGCTGCTTAAAATGCAATTATTCGCGTATGTGAGCCGAAACATTTTTGGCGACAATGGTTTTTATCCAATATTTTTCAAAATTGACAAAACGGTTAAGAAAACCATTGATTTGTTGCAACAAGACTGGCAACCCAAAAAAGTGGCCACACTGGGTTAAATAACAAACAATAGTTAATAGCTGAATAAGTATAATTATGAACTCATCCCTTCAACGTCGCACAAAAGGTGACGAAATATTAAACAGCACCTCTCATGGTGTTGGTATCGGTATATCGGTTGCAGCTACCGTTTTACTGGTGGTGAAAGCCGCGATGCATGGTACCGTTTGGCACATTGTATCGTTTTCAGTATTCGGCATTGGTATGATGTTGCTTTATACATCATCAACCCTGTTTCACGGAAGTTACAACCCCCGTTTAAAGTACAAGCTTAACAAACTTGACCACTCTTCGATATATGTATTGATCGCAGCCACTTATACCCCCCTTACTTTCACAATCCTGCGTGGTGTATGGGGCTGGACTATTTTTGGAATCGTTTGGGCAATGGCTATAGCCGGGGTAATTTTTAAAGTATGGTTTTACAGCTCAAAACACCGCCTGATATCAACCATTTTATATATGATAATGGGCTGGACAATTGTTATCGCTATTGTTCCGATAATTAAACGGACACCAGATGTTACATTATGGTTTTTATTAGCCGGGTGCATTGCTTATTCAATTGCCCCATTTTTCTATTTATGGCGATCAAAACCTTACATGCACGGTATTTTTCATATATTCATCCTGGCCGGTACCATCTGCCATTTTTTTGGCTTTTGGTTTTTGATATAAATGGTCTTATAATACGGCCTTCATTATCTCTTTTACATTATCGGTTAACCCATAAGTGTAAACATGCATACTTGGCACACCGTGTTCAACTAAATCCTTTGCCTGGTATGTTGCCCATTCGGTACCCACTTTCTTTGCTTCGTCATTGTTTTTACATTTAACCAATTCCTTGCTAAGTTCATCGGGCAAATCGATACTGAATATTTTGGGCAATACAGTCAACTGATTTTTTACCGCAATAGGCTTAATGCCCGGAATAATAGGCACATTGATACCCGCTTTTCGACATTTATCAACAAAATTGTAAAACTTCTGGTTGTCAAAAAACATTTGTGTTACAATGTACTCGGCACCGGCATCAACTTTTTGCTTTAAAAAAGCCAGGTCGGTTTCAAGGTTCGGTGCTTCAAAATGCTTTTCGGGATACCCGGCAACACCAATTGAAAAGTCAAGGGGTGTTTTGTTTTTCAGGTCCGGATCGAGATATTTGCCATGGCGCAAATCAACAATTTGCTCAACCAGTTCATTGGCATTTTTATTCCCGTCAGGCTCAGGCTTGAAAGTGGGTTCACTTTTTAAACCATCACCGCGTAATGCCAAAACATTTTCAATACCTAAAAAATGCAGGTCGATTAACACATGCTCAGTTTCGCTTCGTGTAAATCCACCACACAAAATATGCGGAACTACTGGTATACCATATTTATGCTGAATAGAAGCTGCAATTGCAACTGTTCCCGGACGCTTTCTAACAACTTTTTTCTCAAGTAAACCATCTGCCCGTTGTTTATATTGAAATTCGTCGCGGTGCGTTGTAAGGTTAATATACTTGGGGTCAAATTCGAGCAATTGCTCAATAGTATTGTATAGTTTTGAACCATCACTACCTTTAAGAGGAGGTAAAAGCTCAAACGAGAAAACTGTTTTTTCCGATTGTTTTATTATATCACTTACCTTCATTTGTTTATTAATCAAAGAGTTTCTTAACTTCGTCTTCAGCTTTTTTTATTTCTTTTTTGGCTTTTCGCTCTATTTTACGAGTTTTTTTGTCAATATCTGATTCGTTATAGTTTTGATAAAGATAAAGGGCACCAAAACCGATGATAATCCCCAAAATAAGTCCCCACCAAAATGTATTTTTCTTCTTTTTTGATGCCATTTTTATTGTTTTAGTTAAGATTTGACACTGCGAAAATACGAATTATTCTTTTTTGAAAAAGTTATTCCTAAAAAACTAAGGTATGTGATCTTAAATTGATCTGATAATTATGAAGTGATTTGATATTACCAATAGGGTACAAAAAAAGGAGACATCATCTGATGTCTCCCAAAAAACTATCCCCCAAACTAAAACGCCAAACATGAAAAAGACTTGATTTGACTTGAAATCAACCACGTTTGTAATTGATTTCTGACACAAATATAAATGCCCCTAATGAACTATGCAAGTGTTTTTACAAAAAAATTGCATTTTTTTTCATTTTTTTTTCTCTTGTGGCATTTTTCGACTTATATTTTATCTAAAAGACCTCATCAACAGGCGTATAAGCAAGTCCAAATACATCGGCAACTTCTTTATAAACAATCTTTCCATTTACAACATTTAAGCCTTTTTTCAACGAATTATTGTTACTACATGCATACTTCCATCCTTCATTGGCAATTTTTAGTGCATACGGCAATGTGGCATTTGTAAGGGCAATGGTAGATGTACGTGGCACAGCTCCAGGCATATTGGCCACAGAGTAATGAATAACATCGTCGACTACAAACGTTGGTTCATCGTGGGTGGTTGGATGGGTTGTTTCGAAACAGCCTCCCTGGTCAACAGCAACATCAACCAACACGGTGCCCGGTTTCATGGTTTTAAGCATTTCTTTTTTAATCAACGACGGTGCTTTGGCACCCGGTATAAGTACAGCGCCAATAATCAAATCGTGGGTTTGTACCATATCCCTGATATTGTAATCGTTACTCATCATTGTTTTAACATTGGCGGGCATAATATCGTCGAGATAGCGCAACCGGGTCAGGTTAACGTCCATAATGGTTACATCGGCACCAAGCCCGGCAGCCATTTTCGCGGCCTCTGTACCAACAATACCACCCCCGATGATAAGTACTTTAGCCGGTGTAACCCCGGCAACACCACCTAAAAGAACACCGCGGCCCCCAAATGTCTTTTCGAGGTATTTCGCACCTTCCAATGCCGACATCCTACCGGCAACTTCCGACATTGGTATCAACAATGGCAATGAGCGGTCACTCATTTCAACGGTTTCATATGCAATACAAACCGAACCACTTTCAACCATCTTGCGTGTTAAAATCTCGGATGAAGCAAAATGAAAGTAAGTAAACAGGATCTGGTTTTTCTTAATTAACTTGTATTCCGGTTCAATGGGCTCTTTCACCTTTACAATCATCTCGGCCATATCGTATACAGCTTCAATGGAAGGTAATATTTTAGCCCCGGCCATTATATAATCTTCATCTGAAAAACCGCTGCCCAGCCCCGCTGTTGACTGTACATATACCTCATGGCGGTGCTGCACTATTTCTGCAGTTCCGGCGGGTGTTAAAGCCACCCTGTTCTCGTTATTTTTAATTTCTTTTGGTACACCAATTATCATAACCGTAATATTTTAATTTTAATTTAAATAACAGTTCGTTAATATTTCTGATGTTTAGCGCATTACAAACAAATCTAATGTCTCATGTCTAAAATCTAACGATCTATTGTCAAAAGTACGCCACATCAAATATTTTGTTTATGATATAATCCCATATTATAGCTGGTTATCAGGTTTTTTTTAATATGTGCTTTTATGCCTGTCGTATAATTGTTAAATTATAATTGCCGGCGAAGCTTAATTAACAAAGCGAATGTGTTATGCCATTTTTTATTTCAATTTGATAGTTATATCTTTACGCGATTTGTTATAAAGCAACTTTTTTATATATGCCGGAAGTATCAAAACGAGGGGTAAGAATGCCGGAGTCGCCCATCCGAAAACTGGGTCCGTATGCCGACAAAGCAAAAGAAAATGGCATTCATGTATATCATTTGAACATAGGGCAGCCCGACTTGCCTACACCACGTGTGGCTATTGAAGCCATTCAACGAATTGACCGTAAGGTATTAGAATATAGCCCGAGTGAGGGCATACGCTCGTACCGCGAAAAATTGGCCAAATATTATCACAGCTACAATATTGATGTTACTGCCGATGAAATTATTGTTACCACTGGTGGTTCTGAGGCTGTTACGTATGCTTTTTTAGCATCGCTCGACCCAGGTGATGAAATTATAGTGCCGGAGCCTTCGTATGCAAACTATACTGCTTTTGCCATTGTTGCGGGCGCTATTGTAAAAACCATCCCATCGAAAATTGAAGATGGTTTTGCCTTGCCGCCGGTTGAGAAATTTGAGGCTTTGATTACGCCGCGGACAAAAGGAATTATGATTTGTAACCCGAATAACCCCACAGGTTACTTATACACACAAAGCGAAATGAATGCCATTCGTGACCTGGTTAAAAAATACGACCTGTACTTATATTCCGACGAGGTATATCGCGAATTTTGCTACACCGGGGCACCTTACATTTCAGCATTCCATTTAAAAGGTATCGAAGAGAATGTTATCCTTATCGATTCGGTTTCGAAGCGTTATAGTGAATGCGGGCTTCGTATAGGTGCGCTTATCACTAAAAATAAGGCCATTCACAAGAATGTAATGAAGTTTTGCCAGGCAAGGTTAAGTCCGCCGCTTATCGGACAAATTGCAGCTGAAGCATCACTCGATGCGCCCGAATCGTACATGTTGGGTGTGTATAATGAATATGTTGAACGAAGAAAATTCTTAATTGACGGCCTGAATAAAATTGATGGTGTGTATTCGCCAATCCCCATGGGTGCGTTTTATACCGTTGCCAGCCTCCCGGTTGACGATTCAGATAAGTTTTGCACGTGGTTGCTAAAAGATTTTAATTACAAAGGGGCTACCATTATGATGGCACCGGCATCGGGGTTTTATACCACACCCGACCTGGGCCGCAACCAGGTGCGTATTGCTTATGTGTTGAAAAAAGAAGACCTGGCAGCATCACTTGAAATACTTGAGGAAGCATTGAAAGTTTATCCCGGACGGACGGTAAATCTTGGGTAAATTTTGGACCATTTATTTATGACAAAATGAAACTATCGGCACAAGAACTATACAATAAATTAGTCAATGAATACAAAGTGATTGGAGAACAAGGGGTTATTAA
>JAGYOI010000129.1 GCA_018399395.1 Prolixibacteraceae bacterium | reverse complement strand
GTTGTATGTAAACCGGAAGATAACGGGAAAAACCCGGAACAAATCATTGAGTATTTGAATTTGAATAAGATATTTCCGGTATAACCATGAGAATCGATGTTAAAACATTTTCAATAAAAACAAAATGACGACCAAAATTAAAAACATTTGTTGCATTGGAGCCGGATACGTTGGTGGTCCAACCATGGCAGTCATCGCTCAAAAATGCCCACATATTAAAGTTAATGTAGTTGATATTAATCCCGAACGTATAGCTGCATGGAATGATGAAAATTTGGATAAGCTGCCCATTTACGAGCCTGGGTTGAAAGAAGTTGTCAACGAATCCCGTGGACGCAACCTTTTCTTTTCTACCAATATTGATTCGGCCATTGATGAAGCACAAATGATTTTTATTTCGGTAAATACGCCAACAAAAAATTATGGTAAGGGTAAGGGAATGGCCGCCGACCTAAAGTACATAGAGTTGTGTACCCGTCAAATTGCTGATGTTGCCACCAATGATAAAATTGTAGTTGAAAAATCAACATTGCCTGTGCGTACAGCTGAAGCCATACGGAACATACTTGATAATATCGGTCATAATTGTAGTTTCAGTGTTTTATCAAACCCCGAATTTTTGGCCGAAGGCACAGCCATTAAAGATTTACTTTCACCCGATCGTGTTTTAATTGGTGGAGAAGAAGACGAACGTGGACAAGAAGCTATTGATGCACTGGCTGAAATATATGGAAACTGGGTTCCTGAAGATAGAATTCTGAAAACAAATGTATGGTCAAGCGAACTATCAAAACTCACAGCAAACGCTTTTCTTGCCCAGCGGGTATCCTCAATCAATTCTATATCGGCTCTATGCGAAAAAACAGGCGCAAATGTAGAGGAAGTAGCAAATGCCATAGGGATGGATTCGCGTATTGGGAACAAATTTCTTAAAGCATCTGTTGGTTTTGGTGGTAGTTGCTTTCAGAAAGATATTTTAAACCTGGTTTATATTTGCCGAAGTCAAAATCTATATGAAGTGGCTGATTACTGGGAACAGGTTCTTATAATGAATGATTACCAAAAACACCGTTTTGCCGATAACATCATTCAAACACTCTATAATACTGTTTCAGGAAAGAAAATTGCTTTTTTAGGGTGGGCCTTTAAAAAAGACACGAACGATACACGCGAAACGCCGGCCATGTATGTAGCTGCTGATTTGCTTGATGATCAGGCTGAAATTCACGTGTACGACCCCAAGGTAAGCGAGGAGCAAATTCACAATGATTTAAAACTGGTTGCTAAAGATGATTATGAAAAAATAAAAGACCGGGTTTATTATTACAACGCACCCAACGAAGCTGTAAAGGGAGCACATGCTGTGGCTATTCTTACTGAATGGGATGAATTTAAAGCGTATAACTGGGAAAGTATATATGAAAATATGCTTAAACCCGCATTTTTATTCGACGGTAGAAATATTTTAGATGTTAATACAATGAAATCTATTGGGTTTAAGATGAAATCTATTGGTAAATAAAAACATTGCACATTATAACTGAAAAGCTTTAAATTTTAAACATTTAAGGCTTTTTAATTTAATGGATGTGCAGGGTATTCATTATTAATCGACATTAAACTTAACCGCTCCATGTTATAATACTGAAACAGATCATGTTCAGGCCATTGATCAACCTTACGAAGAATTTTGTTCATCAACCAATTGACATCGTCATAAAATCCGGGGCCTTGCCAGTTACTGTTATTACTCATAAATACCCAGCTAATACCATCAGGCCTGCGGGCAATCATTGCTACACTACCGGCAAAACTTCCGGTGCGGTACCAATATCCTGAATGTGTTTTTTTCCAGCCCAAGGGCTTCGAGCCATCTTGTGTCATCATTTCAATACTTGTATCCGAAAGAATATCCGGAACATTATCAAAACCATCAAGCAGGGTTACCAGCTTTGCCAGTTCAGGTGCCGAAGCAATCCAGCCTCCAGCTGCCCCCAGCAATTCAATATCGTTACCACCATATGATTTAGGTACACGGGAACTATCACCGTTACATGCCCTGATTTTTATTGAGCCATCCTGTTCGTAATATCTTACTTCATTCGGGTATTTATTTTCATATAAATTTTTCCCGAGATACATGTCGTATATACCGTGTGGGAATAAAACGTGATAACGTACATAATCCTCATACGCCAGTCCTGTAATCTTCTCAATAACTTCACCCAAAAACATATATCCCATATTAGAATAACTGTACATTGTACCGGGTGGAAAATGTAAACGACGGCTATAAACAAATTTCAAATAAGAATTGATCGTTGCCGGTGGATTATCTCCTACTTTTCGTGCTACAACCAAGGGGTTAAAAGCAGGATCACCATAGCGTTGTGTCCAACCAGCCGTATGCTCCAATAAGTGCTGAATTGTTATATCCTTTAATTTTGGGTCGCGAATTTCCCCATAAACAGAATCGCTGAGAATCGCATTTTCACCAAATACATTATCAGTTAACCGTAATTTACCATTCTCAACAAGTTTCATCACTGCAACTGCAGTTATGAGCTTTGATACACTTGCTAACCTGAACAGATGCTGGGGGGAAGTTAATTCATCATTCTCTATATCAGCAAAACCATAGCCCCTACTAAATACCAGCTTTTCATCTTTAACCACAGCTAACGAAACGCCCATTAACTCAGAACGCTTCATAAAACGATTGACCTGATAATCGATATAAGGTGAACCTTCAAATTCGCTTAGGTTGTTTGTTAAACGTTGGTTTACCGACCCCATTAGTTCACTTGAAGTATTCAATTGCAAGCTGCTTGTACTAATAATTACAATTGGCAAACAACATACAATAATTATCAAGACTGTTAAAAACTTCCACTTCCTCTTTCTCATGTACAAATGTAAACTAATGCGAATTACAATTGTAACCCGCCTATTAAGTTATTGATATTGTTATAATTGTGCTTTTCTAAATAAACATCTAACCCTTCAATTATGTTTATTGTTGTGTTTGGTTCAACAAAATTAGCAGTACCAACCTGTACGGCCGACGCACCGGCAAGGATAAATTCAATCGCATCAGTAGCATCCATAATTCCCCCTATCCCTATTACAGGGATTTTTACAGCCTGGGCTACCTGCCATACCATCCGCAATGCAATTGGCTTTATGGCCGGCCCTGATAACCCTCCGGTAACTGTTGAAAGCATTGGTTTACGGGTTTCGGCATCGATAGCCATACCCAAAAAGGTATTAACCAACGAAACAGCATCAGCCCCCTGACTTTCAACCCCCCTGGCAATTTCAGCTATATTGGTTACATTAGGTGAAAGCTTCACTATGAGCGTTTTGTCGTAAACTTTACGAACTTCTTTAGTTACTTGCTCAGCCATTGGACAACTGGTACCAAAAGCCATACCCCCTTGTTTTACATTAGGACACGAAATATTTAATTCAATGGCATCAATCCTCTGCAATTCATTAATACGTTCGGTTAATGCAATATATTCCTCTATGGTAGAGCCATTTACATTTACGATTACATTTGTATCGTATTTTTCCACTTTGGGATAAATATGATCACAAAAATAATCAACCCCTTTGTTCTGAAGTCCAACAGCATTAAGCATTCCGGATGGTGTTTCAGCCATACGAGGATAATCATTTCCTTCGCGATGATTCAGTGTAGTACCCTTTAGTATAATACCTCCCAGTTTATCTACATTAAAAAAATCATCAAATTCGACACCATTCCCAAATGTTCCGGAAGCGGTCATTACGGGGTTTTTCAACTCCAGTTTATCTATTTTTACTCTTAAATCTGCCATTCCAAGTCATTTATATTGAATACCGGCCCTTCTGTGCAAACACATTTATTACCTTCGTGGGTTTTGGTAACACAACACAAACAAACACCAAAGCCACAAGCCATCATATTTTCGAGCGATACTTCACATTCAGTTTCGTTTTGTTTAGCCTTACGGGCTACAGCCTGCATCATCGGATCAGGGCCACAGCACTGATAACGGCTAAAACGAATTTCCCCATCCATAACAGGATGATCGGTCACGAAACCTTTTTTGCCCAACGATCCGTCGTCGGTTGTTAAATGTACTTTCCCGTAACGTTTAAACTCTTCTATCAATATATGGTCGTTTAATGTGCGAGCACCTAATAAAATGTGTACATCAGCACCAATTTCTTTTGATATTCTTGCCAAATGCATCATGGGTGCAATACCAACGCCACCACCAATTAAAAGCACAGTTTCCCCTTTTGAGGGCATTTTAAAGCCATTTCCCAGAGGAAAAACAACATCAAGGTATTGCCCTTCTTTTATAGCTGAAAGCGCTTTTGTGCCATCACCTATGGCTTTAACAAGTATTGATAATGAATTGGTGACCGGATAAGTATCATGAACTGAAAACGGTCGCCGTAAAAATGTATTTGGTGATTTTTCTACCTTAACATTAACAAACTGCCCCGGCAATATTTGCTCAACTGGGCTATCGGCCTTGAGTTCAATTAAGAAATTATCGTGATTTAATGCTATATTCTTAGTAACTAATAAATTACTAACTTCTTTCTTCATTCATTTAATGTTTGTATTTGTCTGTATTTCAGACAAACAGGTCAAAATTTGTAATATATTCTGACCACAAAGATAGTACATTTATTCAGCCGGACGAAAATCTTCAAAGGTATGGTCGTCATAAAATATCAACACTTTCACTACTTTTTTTATGTGCTTTTGCGTGCTTACAGGAGGTTCATTCGAAATTTCAGGCTCTGAAGCCGCCTTTGAAGGGGCGTTTTCAGGTGGTTTAGTGAAGTTTGTAGTCGTTGCCCCCTTCTGGCTGTTTGCTGTTGAAAACAAATCATGTTGTTCAACTTGTTGTTTTCTGTTTTCTTCCTTTTTAACGACAGCAAGATCATATATGTCTCCGGCACCGGTTAACAACCAGCGGGAGTTTATTTCAGGGTATGTATCCAATATTTTTTGAATAAAAGAAAAACCAGGGTTATTCCGGCCGTTTAAAACATGCGAAACACTTGATCGTTGCACACCTATTTTGTCGGCAAATTCACCGGCTGTGAGACCTTCTTTTTCTATGAATTTTAAAATTCTTTCCCGC
>JAGYOI010000128.1 GCA_018399395.1 Prolixibacteraceae bacterium | reverse complement strand
ATATTTCAAATATCCTTACACGTGAAAATTTTCGACACGAATCGTTAATTGGTCCGGTATGCAAGGGAAGTATTATGGGCTTTGGGCTCAATTCGTACCGCTTGGCAATTGAGAGTTTTCTCACAGATTAACGCAGGTCGATTACATTTATTGATGGATGTTCTTCAGTGTTGAACTTAAAAGTTGTTTCAGGATAATTTTTACTTACATCCCAGTTTTTAAGTTCAACGATATATGTGTTTCCGTCTGTCCCAATCATTACAGCTTTGTCAATCTGGTAAGAATCTTTTTCAATTTCAAGGGTTATTTTTGAATACTCATTGACTTCATCAGGTATCAGTTCTATTCTATGATTACCTGATGGCGATTCATCAATCAGCTTGTAGCTGAACCCATTTTCATACATGGTAAAAATGTTGGCCGGGTTCATATAATCATTCTCGTCGGTTACAGCTTCCGAAATATTTACTTCTTCTGCATCGGGCATGTATGTCCATTGATTTTTACCATTGTTATAAATTTCGATGCCATTTAAATTAAGTTTGTACTGTTCGTTTTGAACAATTATTTGACCGCTGTTCACTTCTCTTAAGTCAACTTCTTTGTTTTCCATAATGAAGTCGAAGTCAGTTGTTATACTTTTATAGCTACGCGTTTTCGCTGAAACTTTGTCGAGAATTTTTTTGGCATCTTCTGTGTCTTGAGAAAAAAGAGGAAATGCTTGAACGGTGATAAATATTATTAATAATAGTGATCTCATATTCTGATTTTTTATAATGTATTCAATAATTGTTCCAAACTGTATTCGTCTTGCAGTAACACCTTTCTGGTTTTACTACCTTCACTTGGGCCAACAATTCCTGCTGCTTCAAGCTGATCCATAATTCTACCTGCACGGTTGTATCCTATAGAAAATTTACGCTGTATCATTGAAGTTGACCCTTGTTGGTTAAGAACGACCAATCTTGCCGCATCGTCGAAATATTCATCTCGATTGTTAAGGTCAACAGCTCCTGGGGATTCACCATCCTCACCAACATATTCAGGCAGAAGATATGCTGTTGGGTAGGCTTGTTGAGCTGCAATGTGCTCACAAACGTTCTCTACTTCGGGTGTGTCAACCAAAGCACACTGTAAACGTACGAGTTCACTGCCTGAGGCAAAAAGCATGTCGCCTTTCCCTATTAATTGGTTTGCGCCTGATTGGTCAAGTATTGTACGTGAATCGACCATGGATGCTACCTTAAATGCAATGCGCGACGGGAAGTTTGCTTTAATAATTCCGGTAATAATATTTGCCGAAGGCCTTTGTGTGGCTATAATCATGTGAATGCCAACAGCGCGGGCCAATTGGGCAATACGTGCAATCGGTAGTTCTATTTCTTTTCCGGCTGTCATAATCAGGTCGGCAAATTCATCAACCACAACTACAATATAAGGTAAAAAGCGATGTCCTTTTTCGGGGTTCAGTTTTCGCTCGATAAATTTTTTATTGTATTCTTTGAGGTTGCGTGCATGTGCTGTTTTCAACAGGTCGTACCTGTTGTCCATTTCAATACCAACAGAATTGAGTGTTGCTTTTACTTTTTCAACATCGGTAATAATCGGTTCTTCTGAATCGGGTATTTTGGCAAGAAAATGGTTCTCAATTGTTGAATAGAGGTTCAGTTCAACTTTTTTGGGGTCAACAAAAACAAACTTAACCTGCGAAGGGTGTTTTTTATAAAGAATTGAAGTGATAATTGCATTTAAACCTACCGATTTACCTTGTCCGGTTGCACCTGCAACAAGTATATGGGGCATTTTTGTCAGGTCAAATACAAATGTTTCGTTTGAAATGGTGCGGCCCATGGCAATCGGGAGCTCGGCTGTTGTCTCCTGAAACTTCTTTGAAGCCAGTATTGAACGCATTGAAACAACCTGAGGGTTACGATTTGGCACTTCAATACCAATGGTGCCCCTGCCCGGTATGGGTGCTATAATTCTAATGCCTAAGGCGGCAAGACTTAGTGCAATGTCATCTTCTAAATTTTTAATTTTTGAGATACGAACACCTTGTGCCGGAACAATTTCGTAAAGGGTAACGGTAGGCCCGATTGTTGCCTTGATTTTTAAAATTTCAATTTTGAAATTTTTTAATGTTTCTACAATCCGGTTTTTATTTTCATTTAATTCTTCATTGCTTACTTCGAGCTTTAAGTGTGAATAATCTTCCAATAGCTCTAAGCCGGGGTATTCGTAATGCGAAAGGTCAAGCGTTGGGTCATAATCATCCTGTGGCTGGTTTTCGTAATCGCCGGTTTGTTCTTCTTTTATTTCAACCGTCAGTTCAAGGTCATCATTTCCGTCTTCGTTCGCAATTGTTTTCGTCGATGTGTTTTTATCGATTTCTTCTCTATTCTTATCGTTGATATGATCGCTGTAGTTTGATCTTATTGAGCTGGCAGAATTCTCATTGTCCTCGTTGGTTGAGTATCCTTCGTGGTCTTCATTTTCATTAATAAATATGCTGTCATTATCTTCTTCTGATAATTTGTGTTTGAAATTTTCAGCTTCTTCCGACAAAGAAAATCCTGATGTTTCTGGCTTTTTGTTATTTTTTGTTTCACCAATAAAGTCACCTTCGGGGTTTTGTTTTTTATCCTTGTTGCTCTTAAATAACAAGAAAAAACTATCGAAACGGATAACCAAATAAGATACAAGAATTAATAAAAGGATGAAAAAGGTGCCGATTTTACCAACCAATGAATTTAGCCACACAGAAATGTGGTAACCATAACTACCACCTGGGTACAAATGTAACTCGGGGTATTTATGCTGAAAAATGAAACCTAAGGTTACCGAAAGCCATATGATAATGATGAGTGTTTTAATGGTTTTTGAAAGCAAAGACTTAACCGGGCGGTTAATGAATTTTGCTCCGTACGTAAATAACAGATAAATAAATAAAAAAGAAGCAAGTCCGAACCAGCGGTTAATAAAAACATCGGCCAGCCATGCGCCGGTTTTTCCGGTTATGTTATTTACATTGATCGAGGGATCTTTAATTAACTTGAGCCAGTCAATTTGAAGTTTGCTCTGATCGGCTTCGGCATTTAATAAAAAACTACCAAAAGCAAAGAGCAGATAAACTGCTATAACCATAACAGCAATACCGGCTACAAACCTAAATTTCTCGATTTTGATTTTATGTTCCGGGGTTTCTGATTTTGAAACTGTTTTCGATTTTCTTTGTTTTGTTTTTTTATTTTTTTCAGCCATTAACAATTATTCTTCCGTTAGGTTAATCGTCTGCAAATTTATCAAAATTGGTTAAACCATCACTTAAATAATCGAAGCCTTTATTTAATTTTTCTGGTTTCTTTTTCATTTTGAATAAAAAGCGAAAAATATCAGTTTTTATTTTGTGTTAAAACCATAAGTTTATGGTGAATTTAAAAAATCATGCAATGTCGAAATTGGCTGTTGTTGCTTTAGGTGGAAATGCATTATTGCGCGATAATGAACGCGGAACTATTGAACAACAAGAAGAACATGCCCGCGAAACCATCGAAAACCTGATACATTTAATTAAAGATGGGTACAATTTGGTAATTACACATGGTAATGGCCCACAGGTAGGGAATATACTAATGCGAAATGATGCAGGAGAACAACTTTATGATATTGTGCAGATGCCATTAAATGTTTGCGTGGCCGATTCACAGGGCGGTATCGGTTACATGGTTGAGCGTATTTTGCGTAATACCTTAATTAAGCATGATATAACGAAAGAGGTGGTAACAATGGTATCGATGGTTGAAGTAAGTGAAAATGACAGGTCATTTGAGAGGCCATCTAAGCGTATAGGAAAAACATATACTAAAGAAGAAGCTGATGACCTGGCCAGCCGAAAGGGTTGGACATTTAAAACCAGTTCGAAAAAAGAAGGGGCTTATCGTCGTGTAGTACCTTCCCCTGAACCACGAAGTGTTCTGAATCATACAATTATCAGGGATATTGCCGCTAATGGTACTATTATAATTACAGCAGGTGGTGGCGGGGTGCCTGTTTATTATGATCATGAAGGTGGTTTGCGTACGGTAAACGGTGTAATTGATAAAGATAAAGCTTCATCGTTGCTTGCAACTGAGATCGGTGCCGATGAACTTTATATTTTAACTGATGTGCCTTTTATTTACAAGGATTTTGGTACCTCTAAGCAACAAAAGCTGGAGTTTTTAAATTATGCCGATGCCAAAAAATACCTCGAAGAGGGTGCTTTTGGCGATGGCACCATGAAACCTAAAATTGAAGCTGCACTGAATTTTATAAAAAATGGTGGAGAAAAAAGCGTCATTACCGAAGCCTCTAAGTTGGAAGATAAAAGCTTCGGGTCAAAAATTACAATGGAGTATTAAACATTAAAATCATAATAAAAACGATACTATGGAAATACGCAATAAGCATTTTTTAAAGCTGCTCGACTACGACAAAGATGAAATCGAATTATTGTTAACGTTAGCGCACAAACTGAAAAAAGATAAAAATAAAAAGAAAGAAAAAAAGAGTTTGAAGCGTAAGAATATTGCGTTAATTTTTGAAAAAACATCTACCCGTACCCGTTGTGCTTTTGAAGTTGCTTCGTACGATCAGGGAGCACATGTTACTTATTTAGGGCCAACAGGTACACAGATCGGCCATAAAGAGAGCATGAAAGATACTGCCCGCGTGTTGGGGCACATGTACGACGCAATTGAGTATCGTGGTTACGGTCAGGATATTGTTGAAGAGCTGGCAAAGTATGCCGGGGTTCCGGTGATTAACGGGTTAACCAATGAATTTCATCCTACGCAAATACTGGCCGATTTGCTGACGATGCAGGAACACTCCTCAAAAAAATTGAAAGATATTCGCTTTTGTTACATTGGGGATGCCCGCAACAATATGGGGAATTCGCTAATGGTTGGTGCTGCAAAAATGGGCATGGATTTCAGGGCTTGTGCGCCTTTACAATTCCAGCCCGATGTTGAGTTGGTTGAAGCGTGTAAAAAAATTGCCTCATCCTCGGGTGCAACCATATCGGTTACCGATAATGTAGATATGGCAGTGCGAAATTGCGATTTTATTTATACCGATGTGTGGGTTTCGATGGGAGAACCTGACGAGGTTTGGGATGA
>JAGYOI010000127.1 GCA_018399395.1 Prolixibacteraceae bacterium | reverse complement strand
TCCTCTTTTAAAAATGGCCCCTCATCCTCTTCGTTAAACTTTTTAAGATAAAAAATCTCAATCCGGCCCTTTTTCTTGTCGGGCGTTTCAAAAATTTCCATTAAACGCCATTGGGTTTCCCTGAATTTTTTGCTCGTAAACACTTTATCTCCGTATGTTAAACGAACAACGGTATATTTAGGATGTTGCCATGCCTCGGGAAGATAATTGCATAATTGGACTAAAGCTTCTGAAATTGTACCCCCACTGTTCAGAATTTGATTCACTTTATCAATGCCACTCAGTTCTTTAATACGCTCGCGGTGCTTTTCTGATTCTTCTTTAAGGCGCATGGTTGAAATAGCCCCTGCAACAATAACACTCCAGGCACTGAGGTGCTCTTTTACAGCAACAAAGTCATCAAAGTTTTCTGCCGGCACTAAATCGGGATCAAAAAATATTTCAATTTTACCCTGCCTTTCCCCTAATAACCTGAGGTCGTTACGTAATGCTGTATTGGTGTGTTTAAAACCTTTGCTCTGATATCTTTTTTCATTATATACAATTTGTGCTGAGACAACCGCCGGAGAGGCCTCCTTCACAATAATATCAGTGATGGCTTTTAACAGCGACGAAATTTTATTTTTTCTGTTAGATAACAATGCAATTTCATCGCTGATATGATCAATTCTAAAATTATATGTAGGCTTAAGACTTATTGATCTGTCCTTATTTTCTTCATTTTCAGATGAGTGATTTTTCATTTATCTCAATTTTGACATCTTTATAGTTACTGAAAAGCATTATCATCTTTCCAACCAACTCAAGATAGCAAAAGTTTGTTAATCACAAACAAGAAAAGAGGATTTTCAGATTGATTGTATTTTTGAATAACCAGTTCTTTTTGTATAAACATTTTTCTCTTCCACAAAACGGTTCACCAAATCTTCAGGCTTGCGGTAAACAGCATAAAAATCATTGCCCTCAACGGTATAATATTTCGATTTCCGACTCATTGATACCGTAAATAAGCCTTTTAAGTTACCGTTTACCTGAGATGTTGCATCCAAAACAACAGATGATGCCAGTTTAGGCCGGCACGATAAATACTGGAATGCTTCCTTCACTGTAAAAACATTGCCGAAAACATAAAGCATATCTGAACTAAAGGAATCTACATTATCGAGTAAAACTTTAGAAGCAGAGTTCAGCTTTAATGCTGTTCGCTCAACCTCAACAAGGGTAATATCGGCAGTGTACTTTTCAATATATTTGTGGTAAAATGTTTCTGTATGGTTTGAACTAATCAGTATGACCTGTATTTGTACTCCTTTTTTGTACAAACTTTTTACAAGCGGATATATTAAATAAGCTGATTCGTTCTCGGCCAAAACAGTAATACGTTCACCCTTAGGGTCAGCAAATGGGACACTCAAGGAGGCTGATAATTTAAATATCCTGTCGCCCACAATTAAGTCGCTCAGGTTTTGATTAAATTGTAATGAAATGTACAAATCAACACTTTCATTTTTCACCTGACCAACAACAGCAAAACATAAAGGTGCTTGTTCGTGGGCTTGTACCTGAACACATTGGCCGGTTTTAAATTTTGAGGAGTTATCTGATACAGAAATTTGAAGTTTTCTTACGCCTCCTGTTAGTTCTTTGTTATTAATTACTACGTTCATTATGGTTCGTTTTAAAATACGTACTTAAAAATAGAATAACGTATTTCATTTTAGAACCGGAAAAACAAATATAAGAGGAGATGCAATTTAAAATCAGTAAAACACGTAAATTATTATTATCAATTCCGGACTTCAGGCATGAATATATTAAAATTAAAAGAACGGATAATCATTTTTAAAAAGAATTTAAAACAGATTACCAGTTGTCCCGGGTCATATTGAAATAAAAACATTTGTCGTTAACTAACAATTAATCCAGTTTCAACACTGCAAGAAATGCATTTTGAGGCACCTCAACATTACCTACCTGTTTCATTCTTTTTTTACCGGCCTTTTGTTTTTCGAGCAACTTACGCTTACGGGTAATATCACCACCATAACATTTAGCTGTAACATCCTTCCGAACGGCCTTAACGGTTTCACGGGCAATAATTTTCGCACCCACCGCAGCCTGAATGGCCACATCAAATTGCTGGCGCGGGATCAGCTCTTTCAATTTCTCGCACATACGCCGTCCAAATGCCTGGGCATTATCAAAGTGAATTAACGATGAAAGTGCATCCACCTGTTCGCCATTTAACAGTATATCAAGCTTAACAAGTTTGGCAGGCCGTAAATCGGTCAAATGATAATCGAACGATGCATACCCTTTTGAAATACTCTTCAGTTTATCGTAAAAATCGAATACAATTTCAGCCAGGGGCAAGTCAAAGCTTAGCTCTACCCTGTCGGTACTTAAATAGGTTTGATTTTTCATGATGCCCCGTTTTTCGAGACAAAGTGTCATTATAGGACCAATAAAATCAGAGCGGGTTATAATCTGGGCATTTATATAAGGTTCTTCAATATAATCAACGGCCATTGAGTCGGGCATCCCTGAAGGGTTGTAAATGGTATAATCTTCTCCCTTTTTGGTATGCACCAGATATTCAACGTTGGGCACAGTTGTAATTACATTCATATCAAATTCACGGTCGAGCCTTTCCTGCACAATTTCCATGTGCAACAGACCCAGAAACCCGCAACGGAACCCGAAACCGAGTGCAAGTGACGATTCGGGCTGAAAGGTTAATGAAGCATCGTTTAACTGTAATTTTTCCATTGCTGTCCGCAAATCCTCATAATCATCGCTATCAATCGGATATACACCTGCAAATACCATCGGCTTCACTTCCTGAAAGCCTTCAATCCGCTTATCGCATCCTCCCTTAACATGTGTAACCGTATCGCCAACTTTAACTTCTTTAGCAGTTTTCACACCCGAGATAAGATAACCCACATCGCCTGCCTTGAGCTCGTCACGGGGCAACATTCCCATGCGCAGAACACCAATTTCATCGGCTTCATATTCTTTATCGGTAGCAAAAAACTTAATTTTATCACGTTTACGCAGGGTTCCGTTAATTACTTTAAAATAAGCAATTACACCCCGAAATGAATTAAATATTGAATCAAAAATTAAAGCCTGAAGCGGTGCTTTGGGATCACCTGCCGGAGGTGGTACATCTTTTACAATTCGTTCGAGAATGGCATCAACACCCTCACCCGTTTTACCACTGGCATGAATGATGTCCTCACGCTCACAACCTATCAACTCGATAATCTGATCCTCAACAACTTCGGGCATGGCATTGGGCAAGTCCATTTTGTTTAGGATAGGAATTATTTCCAGGTCATGCTCTATTGCCAGGTACAGGTTTGAAATAGTCTGAGCCTGAATCCCCTGTGTTGAATCAATAATGAGCAAAGCCCCTTCGCACGCAGCAATCGAGCGGGATACTTCATACGAAAAATCTACGTGTCCGGGAGTATCAATCAGGTTGAAAAAATATTCTTCGCCCTGAAGTTTGTAAATCATTTGAATGGCATGACTTTTAATGGTAATGCCCCTCTCCTGCTCCAGGTCCATGCTGTCCAATATCTGCTCCCTCATGTCACGTTCACTAATCGTATCGGTTTTCTGTAACATGCGGTCGGCCAACGTGCTCTTTCCATGATCAATATGGGCAATAATGCAAAAATTTCGTGTGTTGTTCATATGCTAAAACCTTGATATTCGGGTTGATTATAGTCGTTTTCTATTTTCGGCAAAGATAACTGATTTTTTGAATAGCTAAAGCAAGAACCACCCGATGTTCAAATCGCTCATTTTTTCTTAACTTTATTATGGATTTTAGTTTTACCGTTATATTTTTGATGCCTAAATAATTTATAAGATAATTATGGGAAGAGCATTTGAATATCGCAGGGCTGCAAAAGAGAAGCGTTGGGACAAGATGTCGAAAATATTTCCGAAACTCGGGAAAGCAATAACCGTTGCAGCAAAATCTGGTGGCGAAGATCCGGACATGAACCCGGCACTACGGACAGCAATACAAAATGCCAAGGCACAAAATATGCCCAAGGCCAATATTGATGCGGCAATTAAACGTGCATCGGGTAAAGATGCCGAAAACTACACCGAAGAACTTTACGAAGGAAAAGGGCCGCATGGCACCATGTTTATGGTTGAATGCATGACCGATAACCACACGCGTACGGTTGCCAACATGAAATGGATGTTTAACAAATGGGGACAAGGCCTGGTACCATCAGGGTCGATGGAGTTTATGTTTTCGCGTAAAGCAGTTGTTGAGTTTCCTAAACCGGATATGGATATTGAAGAACTGGAAATGGAACTTATTGATTCCGGACTGGAAGAACTTATTGAAAACGATGGAACCATGTATGCTTATGCCGACTTTACTGATTTTGGCACTTTAACATCTAAGTTTGAAGAATTAGGCATTGAAACAACCAAAGCAAACTTACAACGTATTCCAACATCAACGGTTGAACTCACCGAAGAACAGCTGGAAGAAGTTGATAAATTGCTTGATAAAATTGATGACGACGACGATGTACAGGAGGTTTTTACCAATATTGCTTAAACATATCAATTGATTATGCTACTTGGTAAAGAAATGCAGCCAGCCCGATGGAACAATTCTATAGATATTTATAAAAAGCAAAATGTAAATGCCCGGTTCAAAACCTACATTAGACATTACGCTTTCTCTTCTTCTAAAAAATTCTTAACGGCTGAAAATGTAACTTTTTTATCGGCAAAATACTCCATTGCAAGTTGATTTTGCCTGTCGGAAGCGCCCAATTGGTCCAAAATGTTTGGCAGGTGCATTTTCATGTGCCCACTTTGAATGCCGGTGGTTACCAACGATGTTATGGCCGAAAAGTTATTGGCCATACCCATGGCGGCCATGATTTCCATTAAGCGGTAGGCCGATGGGTTTTGCAGCATTTTTAACGAGAGCTGAGCCAATGGATGGTTCTTAGTTAAACCGCCAACCGTACCAACCGCCAGCGGAATGGTAAGTGAATATCGAAAAACACCCTTCGATATATCCACCCATGAAAGTGAACGATAGCTTCCGTTTCGGGCTGCAAAAGCATGCCCCGCAGCTTCAACTGCACGCCAATCGTTGCCTGTAGCCAGCACCACCCCGTCA
>JAGYOI010000126.1 GCA_018399395.1 Prolixibacteraceae bacterium | reverse complement strand
ACTGAATTTTGAGTTCCTATGATCAGGCATTTAATCATTCGTGTATTTTTGAAGAAATGTAAGCCATTTATTTATAACGAGTTTCTCTGTTCGTTAAAAAAAAGCATTTAAAAAACTTTTCTCAAGCCTTAATCGGGTTAACTTTGGGTTTAATCTAATAACGAATATAACGATTAAAAGTTTCATGGTTCACGATTCATTGCGGCATAAAGGTATGCGCCGGAAATTGGTAGAAACGGTAGCAGAAAAAGGAATAACCGACCCGTTGGTGCTCGATGCGATCGGTAAAGTACCACGGCACCTTTTTATGGAAAGCAGCTTTGTTAAGTTTGCCTACAAAGACCAGGCTTTCCCGATTGGGGCCGGGCAAACCATTTCGCAACCCTATACCGTAGCTTTTCAAACCCAGCTTTTAGATGTAGCCACAAACAGTAAAATACTGGAGGTGGGTACCGGCTCTGGTTATCAGGCGGCTGTATTGCTCGAAATGGGGGCGCAGGTTTTTACCATCGAGCGGCAACGCGAACTGTATGTGAAAGTGCAACAACTTTTGCCCAAAATAGGTTATCAACCGCGTTTCTTTTTTGGCGACGGATACAAAGGGTTGCCAACCTACGGGCCGTTCGATGGCATTGTAGTTACAGCCGGAGCGCCGTACATTCCCGATGACCTGAAACAACAATTGAAGGTTGGGGCGCGGTTGGTGATTCCGGTAAGCAAGGGTGAACATCAGGTGATGACGGTTGTTGAACGTGTAAGTGAAAATGAATTTGATGAAAAGCAATATGGCATGTTTAGTTTTGTGCCCTTGCTTAAAGGAACGAGTTAAATACTAAAAGCATAAAAATGAAAGTTAAGATATTTCCATTCAACCCTTTGCAGGAAAATACTTTTGTGTTGTACGACGAAACGGGCGAATGTGCCATTGTTGATCCCGGTTGTTTTACTGATGAAGAATTTAAACAACTTGATTCTTTTATTACAAAAAGCAACCTGAAACCGGTGAAGCTAATTAATACCCACTGCCATTTCGACCATATTTTTGGCGTTAACCAATGTCGCGAAAAATACGTGCTGCAATGGGAGGCACATCCCGATGATGCATTTTTGGTAGAATCGGCACCTTCGAAGGGTGCCATGTTCGGGATGAATATCGCACCCATCGAGCCTGCCGAAAAAGCTTTAAACGAAGGCGATACCGTTAAGTTTGGCAATACAACACTCCGGCTTTTTCATGTGCCGGGCCATTCACCGGGTAGTTTGTGTTTTTATGAGGCCGAAAGTGGCAGCCTGATTGCAGGCGATGTGCTTTTCAGGGGCAGCATTGGCCGTACCGATTTGCCCAAAGGCGATTACGACACTTTAATTGATGGTATAAAACAAAAATTGCTGACTTTGCCCGGCGACGTTATTGTTTATCCGGGGCATGGACCAACCACAACCATTGCCGAAGAAAAAACGGGTAACCCTTTTCTTCAATAATTAAAACTGCTGCCACCCAAAAATTCACGTATCAGCGATGTTGGTGGAATTTCTGAGTCTTCAATATTTTTGAAATAGCCCATAAATTTCAGTAGCCGGAGCGATTCGGCAAATTCAGGCTGATTTTCGGGCACCGATTTCAACAGTGGTTCCAGGTGTTTTTTTAATACGGCCAATTCGTATAGCAAGGCCGAGTTAAACATGATATCGGAATTCTCCTGGTGAGGGAAAATGTTTTTTTCCTCACCACGGCGAACACTCGGCCACCGCCTGATGGTTTCGAGTGCCGAGTAACTACGGTAGCGTGCATCGCGGATGATGCGCCGTATCAGCCGGTTGTCGGTGGTTGAAATTGGGTTGTGGTCGTCAATGGATATGGATGTTAACGCCGAAATGAAAATACGATAAGTCATTTGCGGGTCAACTTTGGTAATAAGTTCGGGATTAAGGGCATGTATGCCTTCGATGATAAGAATCTCATCGTCATCGAGTTGCATAATGTCACCATCAAAATAGCGCTTGCCATCGGCAAAACTGAACTTGGGCAGCTCAATGGCTTCACCTTTTATAATTTGAACAAGTTGTTGGTTGAAAAAATCTACATCAATGGCTTCAAGCGCTTCAAAATCATAATTTCCATCATCGTCAAGCGGGGTGTGTTCACGGTCGACAAAATAATTATCGAGCGATAGCGTGTGTGGCCGCAGTCCGCAAACCGCCAGTTGAACACGCAGGCGTTTGCTAAAGGTTGTTTTCCCCGATGATGAAGGACCGGCAATAAGCGCGATGCGTGGCCGGGGGTTCTTTTCGGAAATAATTGTTGCTATTTCCGCAATTTTTTTCTCGTGCAGGGCTTCTGATATTTTTATGATTTCGCCGGCTTTGCCTTGTTTTACAAAAGTGTTGAGTTGCCCGATGTCGCCCATGCCCAGAATTTCGGCCCAGCCTTTATGCTCCCTGAAAATATCAAAGAGTTTTTGTTGGTGCACGTAGTCGCGTAAGCGGTTAAATACTTTAGCACTGGGCAGCCTTAGCAACATGCCGCCATTGAATTGTTCGAGGTCGAAGTTTTGCAAGTAACCCGTTGAGGGTAAAAGGTGCCCGTGAAAATAATTCACGGCATCGCCCAGGTAATAAACGTATGCATACAACCAACCCGAATCGGCATAGAGCCGCAGTTTGTCGTCGAGTCCGTTTTCCATGTACTCTTCCAGTACACGGCTCAACTGTTTGCCTTTCCGCTGAAAAGGAAGGTTTTTTTCAACCAGTTCTTTCATATGGTTTTTGATTTCGAAAACACAGCTTTCGCAGTTTTCTCTGTCAAGATCTTCAATTTCGCAGTAATAGCCACGGGATATAGCATGGTCGATTTTTAGCTTTGCTTCGGGGTAAAGTTCCCTGACAGCTGCATACATCATAAAAAAAACGGAGCGGATGTACATTCGTTGACCATCGGGGTGGCTGTAGTCGATAAAACGAATGTTTTTGGGCTTTACAATGTCGAATGACAGTTCGCGTACCTTGTTATTGACCAGGGCACCACAAATTGGCGATTCGGTTTTGATATTCAGGTCGCCGGCTATCTCCATAAGGGTAGTTCCCAGCGGGTATTGTTTGAATTGATTGGTGTTTTCGCAATATATTTCTATACTTCGCATTTAAATCCTTTCTGGTATTTAGAAGTCTTTTATGATTTTTGCTGTTTCGGGATGTTGATTTGCTATAGCAAAGTCATAAGCACTTTCGTTATCGGCATCTAGTATACTTTTGTCGGCCCCGTTTTTAAGTAAAACACGAACTACATTGCTGTTGCCTTCAGAGGCAGCAAACATTAAGGCAGTAAATCCCTCAACATTATCCACTTCGTTAACCGTAGCACCATTTTCGAGCAGTAGGGATACTGTTTCTGCAAAAGGCCCGCTTGAAGCAAACATTAAAGCTGTTCGGTTATTCTTGTCTTTATTGTTTACGGTGGCACCGTTATCGATAAGTAATTGAACAACTTTAGTATGACCATTGTATGCAGCCAACATTAGCGCGGAGTTGTCATTTTCATTTACCGTGTTTACAATCGCACCGTGTTTTAGTGCCTCTTTAACTGTATTTATATCCCCGCCTAAAGCAGCTTGTGTTAATTCCTCATTCCAATTTTTTTCCTGTTTGTTTTGTGTTGCGACTTGTGTTTTTGAATCTGTTTCGTTGTTTTCTTGTGATTTATTACTTGATGACTGACATGAAGTAAACATCACAATCGTAATAATTAAACTTAAAAATTTCATATATGTAAACTTTTTAAAATGTTGTAATTCATGAAACTTGCATATGGTCATTCTATATTGTGATTGACCTCCTAATTATGTTTTTTTTAATAAACTTGAGCGAATTTATAAAAAAAAGGCTTATTTAATAGTGATTTTCAAATTCTTTGTTTTGTTCATCTTGCTCAATTACTAAACCCTGTTCAATTTGTTTCTTAGGTTCAGCAATTTTTTTTTTGATCGTAAGAGAGTGAAATGTGTTTTGAGGTATTATTCGTATTTTTCAACAGGCATTTCATTAATGCCTGTATAATAAATATCAAAACCACCTAAGCCTTCAGACCGGTTTGATGAAAACAATAACAAGTCGTTTTCGTACTCTTGTGCTTTGATGGCTATGGCCCGGTATTCATCTTTTTCAGAATTTATTGGCGCACCAAAATTAACTGGCTCGCCCCATTGACCGTTTTCATAAATTGAATAATAAAAATCGTAACCACCCAGTCCGCCAGGCCGGTCAGAACTGAATACCATAAAATTACCACATACGTTGGGGCAGCGGTCGTTATACTCGCTGTTGACAGCTTCTAAAGTTTTCTTTTCGTAAAGATAATTTGAGGTGATAAATTTCAGAAATCCCATGCTGTCGGGTATTTCAATTTCATAAATATCGTAATTGCCGGTAGAATCGTTGCAGTACACCAGACTTTTAAAATCCAGGCTGTCACCAACAATATTCATATGATCATAAGGTGTGTTTAAAGTTCGAAACGAAATGTAGCCTTCGTTGTAATCGGGCGATGATAAAAAGGGTACTGGATTTGGACCTGTAAATATAGTATCCAAATCTACCTCTTGTGCTGAAAGGTTTACATATTCAAATGCATTTTTGTATTTCATCCAAACTACATCATTTTTCCCGTTTTGATTGCCGGAATAAAAAAGGTAGCCTTCATCGTTGTAAGTCAATAGGTAAGGGCCATATTCATCGGCATCGGTATGACTGCGTTCCAGAAACTCAGAGAAGAAATTATACTCGCCATACGCGTAATTTTCGGTATCTACATTAAATGTTCCTTCGCGCTGATCCCAGATAAAGTTGACCGGCTGGCCAACAATATCGTATTGACCCCCCGATGACAAGCGGTTCGATGAAAATGCAATGGCATTGTAGCTGTGCAGTTCCAGCAGTGCCATGTTTATGTCATCATACTCGCTGTTGAGCTCAACAAAATTTACAATTACATCGGGGAAATAACCTTTTGTATAATTCTTGTCTCCGTTTGGGGAGAAGGGGCATCCGTAAAAAATAAAAGCCAGTAATAGTGTGGCAACAATTCCAGAGGGTTTCATAATTATATGTTTTAATTTGCAATATACATAATTGATGAATAAATCAAAAAAAAGTTGCTTCAGGGCAAACACTTTTAAGATCTATTTTATGAAAATTTC
>JAGYOI010000125.1 GCA_018399395.1 Prolixibacteraceae bacterium | reverse complement strand
TACTTTCTTTTTAGGCCAGTTTCCGGCCGACTGGATTGACATGGGGATTAGCTGGCTTGGCGGGGTTGTGGGAAGTATTTTACCAGCCGGCCCGGCACACGACCTTGTAGTTGATGGGATATTCGGTGGCGTTGGCGGGGTGCTCGTATTTCTGCCCAACATTGTTATCCTGTTCTTTTTTATTTCGTTAATGGAAGATACGGGCTACATGTCGCGCGTGGCTTTCATCATGGACAGGCTGATGCACTTAATCGGCCTTCACGGTAAATCGTTCATCCCGCTCATTATGGGTTTTGGCTGTAATGTGCCCGCTATCATGTCAACCCGTACACTTGAAAACCGCAGCGACCGTATACTGACCATTCTCATTATCCCGTTTATGTCGTGCAGTGCACGTTTGCCGGTTTATATACTTATTGCCGGGGCTATTTTCCCACAAAGTGCGGGAACCGTAATATTTGGCATTTACCTGGCCGGTATTGTAGTATCGATACTTACAGCATTGCTCTTAAAAAAGACTATTTTCAGGGTTAAAGAAGCACCTTTTGTAATGGAGCTACCGCCATATCGCATCCCTACCCTGCGCTCGGCCATTCGCCATATGTGGATGAAAGCCAAGGAATACCTGAAAAAGATGGGCGGTATCATTCTGTGGGCTTCTATTATTGTATGGTTTTTAAGTTATTTTCCCCGTACAAACGAAAAAATTGAACAATACGAAACACAATTGCAACAAGTTGTAGAACAACAACAAAAATTTGACAATCAAGAAAAAAATACGGGACATCAAATCGCTGAAAATAAAAAAACAATGTTTCTTGACAGTTTAAATACCGTAGAGAAGCAACTCAATTACAAAATAGGGCAAGAACAGCAATACAGCTCGTACCTGGGGCACATGGGACGCTTTATTGAGCCCGTGCTGCGGCCAATCGGGTTCGACTGGAAAATAAGCGTGAGCCTGCTTTCGGGTGTTATAGCCAAAGAAATTGTGGTGAGCACCATGGGCGTACTGTATGCCGGCGAAGATGAAGATTCATTGCGTGAAGCACTGCAAAACCAGAGATACAGCAAAGGCGAACGTATCGGTCAAAAAGTATATTCCAAACCCACCACCCTGGCATTGTTGGTATTTGTGTTGATATACATTCCGTGTATAGCAGTTATCGCTGCCATACGCAAAGAAACCGGCAAATGGAAATGGGCATTGTTCAATATTACCTATGCCACTTCCCTGGCCTGGATATTCTCGTTTCTTGTATCGAAAGTTGCCGGGTTGTTTTTCTGAATACATAAGCTATGACAAACCAACAACCACATAAACCCGAATTACTCATGCCTGTTGGAAACAACGAGGCTTTTTATGCCGCACTGGCAGCTGGTGCCGATGCTATTTACCTCGGACTTAAAAACTTTAACGCCCGTGGCCGGGCCAACAATTTCAGTCCGTGGCAGGTTACGGTTATGATTGAGCAAGCCCGTAAAGAAAATGTGAAGGTTTACATCACACTGAACACGGTTATCAAAAATACTGAAATACCACAGCTAATCGATACACTTTTTGTGCTTGAGCAGTTAAAACCCGATGCGGTAATTATTCAGGACTGGGGCGTATATTTTATTGCCCGCAAGTTTTTCCCAAAACTGGAACTGCATGCCAGCACACAAATGGGCATTCATAATTCAATTGGCGTGAACCATGCCGGACAAAAGGGCATAACAAGGGCTGTGGTTGCCCGCGAACTTACTCCTGTCGAGCTGAAAACCATTGCCGAAAAAGCCAAAATCGAACTTGAACTTTTCATTCATGGGGCGCTTTGCTATTCTTTTTCGGGCATGTGCCTGTTTAGCAGCTTCCTGGGAGGCTCAGGAGCCAACCGTGGTATTTGCATGCAGCCTTGCCGACGCATATATACCCAAAACAAAGCCGAACAGTATTTTTTCAGTCTGAAAGACAACGAACTAATCAAACATATCCCATACCTAAAATCCCTTAAAATAGATTCGTTGAAGGTTGAAGGCCGCCTGAAACCAGCCGAATACGTGTACCAGGTTGCCAGTGCATACCGCAAAGCCATTGATAATGAAGAGATAATTATCGAAGCACAACAGGAACTCGAATATGACCTGGCACGCGAAAAAACCGACTACTTCATGGGCAAAAATGTATCGGAGGCCATTACGCAATCGGCAAACACCGGATTGTTTATTGGTAAAGTTGAAGGTATTGAAAGCGGCAAAGTATATTTTTCAAGCCACATTAAGCCGGAAGACAACTGTCGCCTGCGGTTCAGAAATAAAGAAACCGACAGGCAAACCGTGCTGAAAGCCTTCGAAATAAAAGACGAAGACAACGGGGTTTGGTCGTTCAGCACCAACAATAAAGAAATTTTACCGGGTGATGAAGTTTATCTGGCCGGTGTTAAAATGAAATTCCCGTCGAAAATTAAAACCGACAACATAAAAATTAACGACCGCGCGCCAAAAGGACTGCAACGCAAGGTTTTCGACAGTTTGAAGCATTCGAAGCCCCAAAACACACGCCCGCAGGTTTTCATCCGCATCGACAGCCTGCAATGGTTGAAAAAAATCAGACTCGAAGATTTTGACGGTATTTTACTCAATTTCAACATGAACGATTTAAAAACCTTCAACCCTTCCCTGCCCTTTATCAAAAAGAACATCAGCAAAGTATGGATTGAACTACCAAAATTTATACCCGAGGGCAAACTCGATTTTTACCACAGCGAAGCAATACGATTAATCAAAGCCGGGCTAAACACTTTCTCAATCAGTCACTTATCGCAGTTGCGATTATTACCCGGCAAGGTACGGGTGATGACCAACGAAAACGTTTACCTGTTTAACGATGCAGCCATAAAAACCGTTAACGAAGAAAAGGTTATCAACTATGTTTACCCGCTCGAAAACGATATCGACAACATGGCCAAGGGCTCTGACCGCAACGGAATTGTACCCGTATTTTTCTACCCTGAGTTGTTTTATTCGCGTATGCCTGTAAAACTTGAAAAAGATGTACCGTTCAAAGATAAAACCGGCGAAACTTTCAGAAAAGAAGTGAAAGACGGTGTAACGATTACGCTACCTGAGAATCCGGTTTCGCTCACTCAATATAAAGAAAAGCTTACCCGGTTTGGCTTTCATAAGTTTTTAATTGACATGAGCCATACCCCACCGTCGAAAAATACCCCGCAAACAATAAAGAAGAGGTTGCTAAAATCAGAACAAATTCAGCCATCAGGCAATTTTAATTTTAAAATGGGATTGACTTAGCAAAACGAATCAATTGGTTAACTTTGCCTCTCTGTTTTTCCCCGCTTATGTAAAATCAGGATAAGCAACATTAATAAAACACCCTCGTAATTGCAACGAAAAAAGTATACACGAAATGAAAATTTTAGTTATTGGTTCTGGGGCAATCGGCAGTGTTACAGCAGGTATTTTAGCAACAAATGAATTTGATGTTGAGATAGCTTGCAAAAATGAAAGCATTGCACAAAAAATCAATAACAAAGGGCTCCGTTTTAGTATCCGTAAACGTCATTTCAATATTTCGGTAAAAGCATACGGATCGATTGATGACACACCCGGAAATTACAACTATGTTTTATTAGCAACCAAATCATTCGATATGTTGGAGCCCACGCGCGAAGTGATGAAAAAACTATCGCCAGAGGGGCTAATCGTATCGATGCAGGATGGTTTTTGTGAGGAAGAGCTATCACTTATTGCAGGTAGCGACCGTATTGTAGGGGCAATGGTTGGTTGGGGTGCTACGCTTAACCCTGACGGTTCGGCCGTAATGACCTCAGGGGGTGACATGATGATCGGAAAATTAAACGGCAAAGACGACCATAGGCTCGATAATCTTCAGTATTTGTTAGGAACAATTGCCAGTACCAGTGTTGTCGGGAATATCAACGAACATATTTTTTCTAAGCTTGTGGTAAACTCGTGTGTGACCACTTTAGGTGCCATATCCGGGTTAAGTATTGGCTCGTTGATCACCAATACCAATCTGCGTAATATTTTTCTTAAGGTTATTGAAGAAGCCATTGAAGTTGCCAATGCCTTAAAAATAAATATCCCCGAGTATTCCAATCAAATAAACTACTACAATCTTATTAGCGGTAACTCCCTCTATAACAGGATTCGTAAACACTTAACCATTCGGGTATTTGGAATTAAATACAGGAATGTAAAATCATCGATTCTACAGTCGCTCGAACGGGGTGAACAAACTGAAATAGACTATCTGAACGGCTTTTTAGTGAAAAAAGCCAAAGAAACAGGTATTGATATTCCTGTAAATGAAAAGCTTGTGAAAATGGTTCACGAAATAGAAGATGGCAAACGTGATATTGGATACAAAAATCTGGATGAAATTCTACTTACAATGCAGTAAAATCATCTCTTTTATTGCCTTTTGGCAAACCGGACAAAATTCACCGGCTGACTCTTCCTTCATCCAGCAACTCATAACCGGACTGTAAATTCCTTCTTCCAGATATCCACCTCCTTCAAATACACCGATTTTCCCGGAGTATTTAGTCTCACGTGGTGTAGGAATTGGAATACCTTCTTTAATCTGCCTGAACCATTTTTTATTGAATTGAACCATTGTTGTAATATTTGGCTCCCAGGGTTCAACTTCAACATTGTAAAAATCGTTATATGAAGTAGCTGAAGAATAATATTCATCGGCTAATCCTGCAAATCCATGTCCAAATTCGTGACAAAACACAAAAGGCGAACGAATATTGTCAGAACTGCAAACACTTAAGAAATTATAAAATCCACCACCGCCGTAACGCTCATCATTCACCAAAATGTATATATGATCCCAGGCTACACCATCGAGCACATCGTAAACACTTTTCATATCGCTAACCGTTAAATAGCGTGGTGAGCCAAAGGTGTAATAGTGCGAATTGAATGCCGTATTACTGAACTGATGTTCGCCCGGGATATCGGTGCCACTCTCAACCGAAGGGATTTGTAATGCCAACACATTAAACTTATCACGGAGGTCAGCAAAAGGGGCAGCTGCAAACAGCGAGTCGGTCAGCCGTCGCACATCCGAAGAAAATTTCTTCATTTCATCTTCACGATACCCCTCGGCCAGCACTACTAAATCGACATGTTTTGATGAAGCCCCGTTATAGGCAACTGTA
>JAGYOI010000124.1 GCA_018399395.1 Prolixibacteraceae bacterium | reverse complement strand
CGATTTTGAAGATGGTGATCCATTGCGTCCAATTATTACTGAAACCGGAGTTTACAGGTTAGTTGTTGAGGACAAGCATGGTTGTAGTGCATTTGATGAATTAACAGTGAAAGAAAACAGCCTTTACCTGGTTGATGATTTTATAAATGTAGTAGAGGGCGATACCATTGTGGGTAATGTGGCCATAAACGATTTCGATCCCGATGGTGATAATATATACTACACCGGCACTGTATCGGAAGGTCCGTCGCATGGTATTTTGATTGAGTTCCCTATGAGTTCAGGTATTGAGAAATCAGCACTGGCTGAAAACCGGATTGGGGCCGACGGTTCGTTCGTTTATATTCCCGACCCGGGTTATTCAGGTTACGATTATTTTATTTACGAAGGATGCGATGACAACCTCCCTAACAACCTGTGTAAGGAAGCAATTGTGCACATCACTGTAGTTGATATTGATGAGATAAATACAAGACCTGTAATAAATCCCGATTATTTATTCGCCAACCAGGGCGATACAATTAGAACAAACGTACTGGCAAACGATTATGATCCCGATGGTGGGGAGCTTACAATTGACAACATCACGATGGATCCCGGAAAGGGAACAATTCTGAGCTGGCAGTCAACCGGCGAAATCGTTTATGTGTTAAACAGCAATGCAACGGGTTCCGACCGCTTTGTTTACCGTGCATGCGATAATGGAACAACAAGCGGTTCGGCAACGGGATGTGATACCGCGAGTGTAGTGATCGATATTCATAAGATACCGCAGGAAAATCACCCTCCGGTTGCAAATGATGATGCTTACTATGTTGTAGAGAAGACAATTGAAGGAAATATACTTGATAATGATTATGACCCTGACGGTGATGCCTTCTCGTTAATCAGGGAAACTGTTGAGGGGCCTTACCATGGTACTTTTGATCTTAACAGGGATGGATCTTTTACCTATACACCTGATCCGGGTTACGAAGGAACCGATCAGATTGTGTATCAGATTCAGGAAACAGAAGGTAATCCTTTACTGAGCGATATGGCAACGGTTTATATTGTTTCTCTTTCCGAAACACGCTATAAAACTGATGTGATAATGACCAAAACAGCCGTTGATGAGATGCTTTCAGGCCGGTATATTGAATACAACCTGAAAGTGAAGATTGATGGCCCTACTTTGGCCAATGATGTTGTTTTTAGTGATGAGCTTGATTCTACGCTCACCGATGTGCAGTATTCAACCGATAGGGGACAAACCTGGATTGATTGGACCGGGGCATTCACCGAAGAGCAAATGATGCTGTATGAAGAGAAAACAATTAAAATAAGGGCACGCGTCCCTGATTTGTATGCCGGTGATTTACTTAACACCGCTTGCGTAGATCACGACATGGACGAAATTAACGAAGACAATAACTGTTCTGAAGTTTCAACCGGGGTATATCAAAGGGTTATAGCCGATGCCGGCCAGGATACAACAATTGGTTATTGTTCCCTTGAAGAAGACTTTTACCTTGATGCATCAAACAGTGTAGGTATGAGTACCCTCGAGTATTTCTGGTCATCTGAAAAAGCCGACATACATAGTCCCGGCTCAGAAACAACAACCATTACGGCAGAACCCCGAACAGTAAACGAAGTCATGTTAGTGGTGTCAAGCAGTATTAATGGTTTTAACGATTTGGATACCGCTTACATAAATGTTACCGTGGCCAGGGAAACCCAGGCATGGGCGGGTAATGATGTGTGGCCCGAAAGACAAGGGCCGGTATTACTTGATGGAAGCTCAAGTACAGCTCCTGAAGGTGGGCTGGATTATTCGTGGTGGATTTATGACAGTGAAGGAAATGTTGAAGAGCTGGGAACATCAGCTACACTCGAGGTAAACCGTACAAACGATTATTATCTTACGGTGACCGATAGGTTTGGGTGTACAAATACCGACATGGTTCATGTGGGATATCCGGTTGACGCGTATGAAGCGGTTGATGATCATGTTGAAACCCATCAGCAGGCAAAAATTGACATTAACATTTTAGCCAATGATTTGATTGATGAGGATGATGAATATGATTATGAACTCCTGATTATACTGGATCAGCCAGAGCATGGTGAACTTGTTGTTAATCCATACGATTCAATTGTTACCTATATTCCTGATCCGTATTATTTTGGACCCGATACTTTTAGTTACCAAATGAGCACGGTAAACAATTTTACTGATAATGCAACGGTTTATGTTAATGTTGTTCAAAAGTTACCGGTTATACCCGATGGCTTTTCACCGAATGCCGATGGTATTAATGATTACCTGATTATTGAAAATATTGAATTGTACCCCGAGAATAGTATTACTATTTTTAACCGGTGGGGGAATGTTGTTTACAAGAAAGTGCCATATTCAAACGATGAACCATGGGATGGTGTCGCCAATAAAGGTATCCGTATTGGAAACGGGGTAGTGCCAACCGGTGTGTATCTTTACGTTGTTGATTTAGGTGATGATGACCGGTTAAGCCAGAAGGTTTATAAAGGGAATTTATATATTGCAAGTGATCATAGGAGATAGAAAAGTGTGAAGGTGAGATTTAAAAAGTACATATTATTTATTACTGTTTTGTTTTTGGGCTTTATTGCACAGGCGCAGCAAGAAACCATGTATACACAATACATGAACCAATTGTTGTCGATTAACCCGGCCTATGCTGGTGCCAAGGGTGTTACCAGTGCAAGTATCATTGCCCGTGAGCAGTGGACCGGTTGGGAAGGGAATCCCAGCACCCAAACCATTTATGTTCATTCACCCCTGAGCAACGAAACCGGAGTTGGTGGCTCTATTGTTGTTGATAAAATTGGGCCTGTTAGCAAAACTGATATTTTTGGCGATTATTCATATACCATTACGTATCCTAACGAAGTTTACCTTTCTCTTGGATTAAAAGCAGGCGTTAGTTTTTATCAGGCACAATTAGCCGATATGACGATAACCGAACCCGGAGATCCGTCTTTTGCAGTTGATATCGCCCGTAATTTCATGCCTAATGCCGGCGTTGGTGTTTATTTTTCAAGTCCCGATTATTACTTGGGATTAGCTGTGCCTAAGCTAATTACCAATAAAATAACTATCGAGGATATCGAAACCGGTGCGGTTAGTAAACAGGCATTGCATGTCTTTTTAATGGGTGGATATGTGTTTGATATCAATAGATTTTTTAAATTTAAGCCATATTTCATGGCCAGGGGTTCAATGAATTCACCTTTGTCGATAGATTTGACAGGTCAATTTGTTATATTTGAAAGGCTATGGCTTGGAGGTACATACCGTTTTGGTAACGCATTTGGTATAATGGCACAGGTAAAAGTTAACGATCAGTTAAAGATTGGTTATGCATTTGATTATACCACAACGACTTTATCTCAATTTAATGCTGGTGGTACACATGAGGTTTTTATTGAGTTTGATTTCAGTTTTGGTCGTGGACGGGTTCGTTCACCTCGATATTTTTAATATTTTTGTATTATGTGGATGGAATTTAAAAAACATATAGGGCTGACTTTGTTGATACTGATGTTGGCAGGTTTTGCACAGGGACAACGTTTAACCATAAAATTGGCCGATAAAGCATTTCATGATTTTTCATGGAACGAAGCAATCGATTTATACCTGTATGCCCATGAAAAGGATCCGGATAATGTATACGTAATCCGAAAATTAGCTGATTCTTACCGAAATATTGGTGATACGGAAGAGGTTGAGAATTGGTTAAATTTGCTTATTGAAATGGGAGAGGAAGAACCGAATGATCTTTTTTATTATGCGATGGCGCTTAAAAGTAACGGAAAATACGAAAAATCAGAAGAGTACCTTAAATATTATGCCGAGTTAAGGCCCGAAGATGGGCGCGTTCAACTTGAACAGTCTTTGCTTGATTATGTTAACTTTCTGGTGCAGGATTCATTACGCTATATTGTTGAAACGGTTTCGTTTAACACTAAAGGTGCCGACTGGGGGCCGGAGTTTTACAAAGATCGTATTGTTTTTGTTTCAACGGGCGACCCTGAACAAAGCCGCGATTTAAAATATAACTGGGACAACCTTCCCTTCCTTGATTTGTATAATGTTACTGTTGATGAATACGGGAATTATTCTGAACCTGAAATATTTGCAAAAAACCTGAAAACAAGTTTCCATGATGGGCCGGCTACTTTTGATGAAAAGAAAAACCGGATGTATTTTAATAGTAACCGTACTACAAAAAATGTAGCCCGTGAGGCTGAAGAAAATAATTTGCAGATTTATTATGCCGACTACGAAGGCGGTAAATGGGTAGAAAAAGGAGGGTTCAAGCATAACGACGAGCGCGACAATTACCGTCATCCATCGATAAGTGCCGAGGGGGATGTTCTTTATTTTGCTTCCGACCGCCCGGGCGGAAAAGGTGGTAACGATATATGGTGGTGCCGTATTGTAAATGGTGAATGGAGTGAGCCGGTAAACCTGGAGGAAATTAACACCGAAGGTGAAGAAGTTTTCCCGTTTATATCACCCGATGGTGTGTTGTATTTTGCATCGAATGGTTTAGGCGGAATGGGTGGACTGGATATTTACATGGCATTGCCCGACCGGGGCGTTTTTTCCGATGTTGAGAATATGGGTTACCCGATAAATACTTCGAGCGATGATTTTGGACTTGTTTTGGATGAGGATGGCATGAGTGGTTATTTCTCGTCTGGTCGTCCGGGAGGATTAGGTCATGATGATATTTACCATGTTGATATTCTTTGGGTTCCTGTTCAAATCAGGGGTGTTGTTCGTGATAAAATTAATACTTTTGAAGTTGCAGGTGCAAAAATTGCATTGCTCGACGAAAATTTAGATACCGTTGATGTAGCTGTTTCTAAACAGGATGGGGAGTTTATTTTTAGTGCTTATAAGCAACGAAACTATAAAATAGTCGTTACTAAAGAGGATTATAATCCAAGTGAAAAGGATATTTCAACTTACAACAAGCTTCCTAACGAGAAAATACCAGTTGAGGTGTTTATTGAAATGGACTTTGATGAAATGGCAGAAGGGGGGTTAGAACCTCTTAGCTTAGAAGAGATGGACGGCAAGCAGTTGCAGATTATTCAAATTGAACATATCAATTATGCTTTTGATAGTGACCGGATTTTGCCTGAAGCGACTGAAATACTTGATGATATTGCCA
>JAGYOI010000123.1 GCA_018399395.1 Prolixibacteraceae bacterium | reverse complement strand
ATAACAAATTGCTATGATGGTGAAAAAAACTCACCAAACGTGCAACAATTGAAAGGAATGATCCGCGAGTTTGAAGAAGAATTGGTTTGGGCACACTTCGGCACCCCTGTGAAAAACATTCACCATCTACGTCTTGGTTTTTATAAAGGAGATATTTTCACAGAAAATCCCGAGAAAAAACGTGATATCGTTCCGGTTCTAAATGAATTACGGAAATTTAAACCAACAATCATCAGTCTGGCTATGGATCCGGAAGGTAGTGGTCCAGACACACATTATAAAGTATTACAAGCAATTGCAGGTGCCGTTAAAGAATGGCAAAAAGAAGAAAATTTGTCAAATCTTAGAATCATAGGATATCGTAATGTGTGGTTCAAATTTCACCCTTATGAAGCAGATATCATGGTGCCGGTTTCTTTAAATTCACTCGACATTTTAGAGAATTCTTTTACTGAAAGTTATATGAGTCAGGTAAATGCCTCTTTTCCAAGTTATGAATATGATGGTAAATTCAATGAATTAACGCAAAAAATATGGGTGAAGCAATTAAAACAAATCCAGTTATTGCTGGGTAAAAATTTCTTTTATGAGAACGAACACCCTCTTTTGAGAGCAACTCATGGTATGATTTATATGAAAGAAATGAATGCTGACGAATTTATTGAGCTTGCTGCCAACTTAGAAAAAGCAATAGAAAATAATCCTTTTAAATAAAAAAAATGAAAGAATATAAAGTTAACAGGATACAACAAGAAAGTTTAAAAGCCGGATATACCCTATCAAATTCTTTTTGGGAAGAGGCCGTTCTTAATACAGACTTCTGTTATCCCTGGGTTGGAGGTTTAAATTCTAAAACCTCTTTTAGAGCATTACACGATAATGAAAATTTATATTTTCGTTTTGATGTTATCGGCAGTCCCATCTTGGTATATGTTAACAATAACAACAAAATGGAAGTGGGTGGTTCTGACAGAGTAGAAATATTCTTTCGGAAAAATGAAAAACTAAAACCTTACTATGGTGTTGAAATGGATGCCAATGGACGTGTCATGGATTATAAAGCTAATTTTTACAGAGAACTGGATTTTAATTGGAAATGGCCAAAAAATGGGCTTCATGTCAAATCAGAGATTAATGACAAAGGTTATATTTTAACAGGTACTATAAGCTTTGATTCTTTAAAACAACTTGAAGTTTTGAATAACAATATTATTGAAGCAGGACTTTTCAGAGGACATTGTCTTAAACTTCCGGATGATAATAATGATGCAGATTTAAAATGGATATCATGGGTTATCCCTGATTCAGAAGGACCGGATTTTCATATACCATCATCATTCGGAAAACTTATTCTAGAATAACAGTGCTATGATACTTTAAACAATAAAATTCAGAAATTGAAACTAAACGGATCATCCAGATGGATGACCCGATTAGTTTCAATTTAAATGCGCACAAATCACATTAAAACAACTATACAAGCTGCTTTTATGCCTATTTTTTCGATTTCTTTTTACTAAATTCATTAGGGTTATAAAAAATCTTATCCCGTAGTTTTGATAATTGCAGCAACCTCCAGTTTTCGATATAAGCCAAAAACTTCCTGAGTAAATCGAAATACAACGAAACCATAAGCAACCCGGTAAATATCCATACGATTATAATGTTGAACAAAACAGTGTTAATTCTCAGGTCGCCTATTTGTTTATACGATGCATAAAAGTGTGCACTCCCGTTATGGTAAAACGGAGCCCTGAAAACAGGCTCATCACCTTGCACAATGCGATGATCAATTAGATGGGTTTTTTGCAACGAGAACTTGTCGCGAACAATTCGCTCAAGACTTTTATTTACATACTGATCGCGATACCGCGACAACTCATCATTGTCACCATCAAAACGTTGAAGCATGGCTTCATATTCATTATCCAACTCCGATGTAACTTCGCTGTGCCCCTGTGCATAATAGTCGTGGGTTTTTGATAAATAATAGCGGTAAACAGCTAAACCTTTTCCTTCACTAAGGTGGGTTTGAATTTTTTGTAATGAATCAGATGGTACTTTTACAGTTTCTTGAATATCGGGTAAGGCGGTTTGAAGGATTAACCTGTATTCCTGTTTCTTGTTGTCATCTTCAGTTTTTTCAAAGCTATTTGAATACTTTTCGACCTCGGGGCACCAGTAAAAAGCTTTAAAACCACAGATGTTTTTTTCCCGTTCAAGCGCGAAAATATTCTCACGATATTCATTATTGGCGAACTCGTTAACGGCCAGGGCTTCATACGACCATCGCGAAGTCATTATATCACCAATAATGGGTGTACGTGAATAGCTACTCATCGACGGGTGCATTTTATTAAAATCGACAATCACCCCGCTTAAAAGAAGTTGAGGAACAAGCAACAGCGGGATAAGAATATAAATGGCTACTGCCGAATTTAACCCTGCCGACAAATTAAGTCCCAACAGATTGGCAAAACATGCCGTTGTAAACAAAATTGCCCAGTTAGAAAACAACAACCCATTAAATCCAAGCATATAATATCCAATAAGCACAAAAAGCAGCACCTGCACAGCCGAAATAGAAAACAATATTAATATTTTTGATGTAAAATAAGCGCCGCGGCTCAAATCCAGGAACTCTTCACGCGTTAATATCTTTCTATCCTTAAATATCTCTTCGGCACTAATGCTCAAACCAATAAACAATGCAACCACAACACTCATAAAAAGGAAGGCGGGAATGTTATCGTTATTGCCAAAAATGTATTCCCCCTCTGGAGCATATTTCGAAAAGAACCCCAAAATCAAGGCTAATAAAGGAGCCTCGAGCAAGGCAATTGACAGATATTGCCTGTTCGAACGCTTGGTCGCAAAATCGCGCTTAAAATAAAGCTTCATTTGCTCAAACCACTTCGGGATCTTGAAATAATTATCAGGAATGACTTTACTTTCAACAGGGTTCATTTTCATGAAATCAACCACGCGTGGCTCTACCTTTTCTTTATAGCGCGTGTACCAATCCTCGGGCGATATTTTCCGTTTACGGATACTCCGTCCAAACGGGTCAACCATTCGTTCTTCAATAATACGCAATGGTTGCTCAGTTTTAACACTACCGCAAGTCATACATTCACTTTCATCGGGGTTCACGTAGTTGGCTTCGTTTTTAAAATAAGTAACAGCCTCCAGCGGGTTCCCGAAGAAAACCACCCTGCCCCCTTTGTCCATCACAATCATGCGGTCGAACAACTTGTAAATATCGCTCGATGGCTGATGAATATTGGCAATTACCAACTTCCCTTTCAGGCATTGGCGCTTAAGCAAATACATCACCTTTTCAGAGTCGGCCGATGACAAGCCAGAAGTTGGCTCATCGACAAAAAGCACCGATGGTTCACGCATCAGCTCCAGTGCAATGTTAAGCCGCTTTCTTTGTCCGCCGCTAAGAATTTTTTTCAGCGGGTTTCCAACAATTAAATCGCGGGCCTCAACCAAATCAAAATCAATCAGGGCTTTTTCAATGATTTCTTCAATTTGCTCATTGTTCATGTTTCCAAAGCAAAGCCGGGCATTGTATTCCATGTTTTGATATACCGTAAGCTCTTCAATTAGCAAATCATCTTGCGGCACATAACCAATTACACCTTTAAGTTGCTCTTCGTTAGCCGGATCATGAATATCATAACCGTTTATAGTTATCTGCCCATGACGTGGTTTTAGCTTCCCGTTCAAAACATTCAACAAAGTGGTTTTACCAACGCCGCTCCCCCCCATAATGCCAACCAAATCACCCGATCGTTCCTGAAAACTGAAAGGATGAAGCCCGTACACACTTTTACTGAACTTATGCTCAATGTTCTCAGCCTCATAAACGATAATCGGTTTACCCTGTTGCCGGATAAACCTCGACATAATGCTGCTATAGTAAATGGGGATAATACGCGATGTACGGAGAATACCGCCTGAGGGAAAAACATATAGCCGGTCCTGCGACAAGCGGTGACCGTTCAAATACATGTTCCGCGGACCCCAATACTTAAAAAACAGCGTATTAATACTCTTTATCCGTATAATTTCAAGTTCTACACGCTGTTTTTCCCGATACAAATGTTTGATGTCCGGGTCGTGATACGATTCATTTCCATTAACAACAAAAAGCTGTTCTTTATGCTTTACCTTTCCAATCGAATCAAGATAGAATGTTTTTAAATCGTGGTACTCATCAGATTGTACTTTTAATCCTTCGGCAATAACATCCAAAATGCGAAGTTCATGCGAAACTTCTGCATCGGGTTTATGAATAAAATTAAGGAGCTGGACCACGATCATATATCGCGACTCAAGGTCGAACAACTCAACGATGCTTTCACATATTTCATTCAAATATTCGCGGTTGATAATACGCTCGCCTTCACCATAATCGCCATATATAATTTCGCGGTGCTGTACATGGTAATAATGAACATTCTCTTTATAAAGCTCCATGTACTTTTCAACCATTTCCTTACTGAAATTCTCTTTCAGGTACGACTCTACAAGTGATTCTGCATTGCTAACAGCCGATTCTTTACCATAATCGGTCACAATTGCAAAAAACTTAATTAATGTTTCAATTATTCCTTCGTACATAGTGTATCAAATAAAGTGAATCCTGTTAACAAAACAGAATCAATAAAACATGTATCAACTGTTTTTACAATGATAAAATTACAAATTAGAATTCAAAAACATAATTTAATAAGCGTAAATAGAGAATCGTTTTAGCATAAGTAACCACAAGACAAAAATGCCTATATTTCTCTTCATTTTTTTATCAAGAATAAAATAAAATAGTATATTTGCACCGCGTTAGAAAAACAGCGCATTCATGGTGGTTGTAGCTCAGCCGGTTAGAGCACTGGATTGTGGTTCCAGGGGTCGTGGGTTCGAATCCCATCATCCACCCTTCATCTTATCCAACTATTGTTAATAAACAATAGTTGGATTTTTTTTTGATATCTGATGCAGGCTTCTACCCAAATAATGGCACTCCTAATTATTGCGTCTATGAACCTGCATATTGAAGTCTTACGTTATAGAGTCATTGGTTGATTAAGTCATTGGTGAATTAGTCATTAGTAAAAAAAAGTCATTAGTAAATAGTTATTGGTTATAAGTTGTAGGTAAAACCTGAAACCTGAAACCTTTACCCCGTGAAATAACGCTTT
>JAGYOI010000122.1 GCA_018399395.1 Prolixibacteraceae bacterium | reverse complement strand
TATAATATATCTATTTCCCTAATTTCAGTATCCGGATTGCCCCCAAGTTTCAGGCTTTCCAATTGCTCTGTGATTTCTTCATTTTCACCAGAGTGAAAAACATACAGCTTGCGGTTTTCAATATCAAATTCCAATTGCCGGATGCCTTCAACATCTCATTAAACGTAAACAATATGTCGGTAAGGCAATAGGTTTGCCCACATACCGTACATAAAAGTTGTTTGTCAATGTTTTCTTTCATCGCTTACTATTGTTATTATATTCCAAAAATAAGAATAATTCATTGAAGAATTGAAAATATTGACCATTTGGCATTTTACATTTTACATCATTCACCCCTACCTGACCCTGAGTAGCGTTTACTTACATTCGGGTAATTATCCCAAACCGCATTGTCGCTTATCGAGCGTAGCAATTTCACGTATTCTGCATGGGTCCACGCTAATGGAGTGGCTGAATTTGTACCTTCACCTGTTTCGTAACCGGCAGGTGCAACTCCAACACCGTCCCAAACCTGCTCGGGCAACATCAGACCCTTATTGGCAAAATATTCCATGGCTTTAACATAGGTGTTTCTTAAATGATCAGTATCGGCATGATTACTTTTTAATTGTTTTGCCAGCTCATAATGCCCGCGTTCTCCGGTAAAGAAAGGCCATACCCTTCCCCTTTGCGTTGGGGTCATTTCACCATAATTCGATCCATCGGCTGTATCTTCACCGTAACCATCATTGCCGTAACGGCGCCATCCGGGATATACATTATTATCGTTTTCAAAAGTAAAAAGGTACTTAACCCGTAAAGCATGCTTAAGCGATGTGTCGTCGAGCTCTGGAAGTGAAGCAACAACCGATGCATTATTTGCATCGCGCACACCATAACGAACCAGTTCGAGAAAACCACCATCAAGGATTTTGGTTTCGTTCAGCCCCTTTCTACCATTGTTATCTCCAATAGGTTCACCATCATTCGGGTTTTTATTTCTTGAAATACGAATAAAATATTTACCATCCTGATATTCACCATCGTTAAGCGCCCCTGACGTTGTAAAAGTAGTAGGTTCTATCATCGACTCATAAGCATCGGCGGTTTCAAGATATTTATCACGTGAATCGTCATCACCAGCCCATTCGGCAAAATCGGCAGCACAAACCAAACCTGACACTGTAGCTGCCATGGTTGATGGCGAATACCCGTGCTGCTCTTCCCATCGCTCCTGCTGTGTTGCTGGCGGATTAATGGTCGTTGTATTCCAATCGAGATCAACCTTACCACCTTCAACCAGAAAATCGGCAGCCGGCTTAAGCATCGTATGGTACCACTCAACAGCTTCGTCGCGGCTTAAAATACCCTGTTCATGAAGTTTCCATCCCAACATAATGGGCATAGCTGTTTGGTCGAGCTGTACCGCAACCCACTCTATTTCACCATCAACATGTGTTTTTTGCATAAACCATCCGCTTGCCCCTTTATTCCCGGGAGTTGAAGGTTTAACCTGTACTTTCGGCAAATATTCAAAGGCTACAAGTGGTGTTTCATAATCACCCAAGGCCATAAATGCCATGGCACATTGATAAAAATCGCGTGGCCATACGCCTTTATATCCGGTAGCGGGATCTTCGGCTGAAGCGGTTTCCCCCCAAGGGTTCGACAACGATGCAATTAATGCGCCTGCATGGGTTTTATCTTCCTGTGCCTTTAAAACCAATGCACTGGCATGAAGCAACTTTCCGTTATCGGTTGATGTGGTTGATAATTGTTCGAGATTTGGGAGTGCCCCCAGGTAATCTTCCCAGCCAATCATTTCTCCTTCGCCATTGTAATGTGCCAAAACATCATCGTATCCTTTTCGCATTGTATTCTTTGCTTGCTGCATGCTCGATTCTTCCGATTGCCCAAAACCTATTACAAAATCGTATGTATCTGAACCCCCGGCTTCATCTAACTGTGCCATTAAAGCAACATTTCCGGCCGTATCTCCGGTAGTTGTATGAAAATATTCAAGTTTTCCGGTTTCATTAATCTGATCCAACCCGTCAGAAACACCGACAAAACCAACCGATGATTTTTCAAACCTTTCGTCACTTAATATCGTCATGTAAGTATCTCCATCCCATGCAATAAGCGATTTACGGCCAATTTTGGCATAATCACCATTCCCGGTATTGTTTACATGCGGATTAGCATACAGATATGGTGTAATCCCTTTTTCTTTAGCATTAAATAACACCCGCATATAAAGAGATTGCCCGTCGGGATCGGTAAAAAAATGTTTTTCAATGGAATACTTGCCTTCGATGTCAGTATTAACAACCCGGTATGCCAACGATAAAGGACGACCTTCTTCATCGGTATGTAAATAACTAATTTCACTGTTCGTATCAGTCGATTCGTAATCAACAAAACCATCACCAACAACAATAAACTGTAGTTCTTTTAATTGTGCTTCGTGAATTAACCCGTACATAGTTTCGGTAAGCACACCGTTTGCCAGTGAGAACCAAACTTTTGAGACCGTGCCGGTTTCACTCTTATCAGAGAATTCTTTATTTTGATACATTTCATAAGATGTACCAATACCGGTTTTACCGCTGTATGACCAAACCGATGCATTTCCGGGGGCTCCGGGAGCTATGATTTCTTTTTCCCAGGGACGAGAACATGAAGAAGCCAGAACTAACAATAAGAATGCAATTACCCAAAACTTAATTTTACTGTAGATGATCATTTTTATCCGATTTTAAATTAACCCATTCAACAAAAAAGGGGAAACGGCTACAATTTAAGCCATTTTAATACATAAAATGGGAAAGGGATGTTGTTAGAAGAGCAAAAAATCAATGCAAACGACACCGCAAACGTTTTCGTTAAACATGTTTTACAACATGCAACTAATCGGATTGAATAAGTTTTGATTCATCGAGTTTATTTTCTCCATCCCACCGGTAAGCAGAAAGCACCTGACTCCGCACCACGCAGCTATCGATGCAGCAAATATTGCCCTGGAAAATTTCAGCCCGCTGCTCAAGGCAATAGTGGCCCATAAAAACCGGTGGATCATCGGCACTATAAGGCGTAACATCAGGCAGAAGCTCTGATGGAATGGTATATTCGGGGAGGCTGAAGCGATTGCCAAATGCAATATCATTAAACGTTTTTCCTTCAGGCTCATCCCACCATTTCATCCTGAAATTTCGTCGGACGATGCCCTTATTATCTTTCAAGAGCAAATCGGAAGGAAGTTTAAACTCTTTTCCTTTCAACAACCCATCCATAGCTTCTGTTAACACATTCCCGGCTAAGTATTCTTTCAGCAAGCTTTTCTTTAGCTTAGACTCGCCATTTAAATGATCTTCAAATGTCTTGATATGTTGTTTATTCCAGCCACCATGAACCACGCGAAGGTCGCCAAGATCGAGATACAGTGGTAAATGCCTGAACCATTGTATGGTTTCTTTAAACTCGTCGGTATGTTTTTTATACTCGTCGAGCGTTTTCATTAAAGGCAGTTTATACTTCGGTAAATGTTTGCGTAACGATTTTCCGGATTTATCGATGGTAGAATACAAGATGGCATTCAATTCATGATTACCAATAACAGCGTGCGCATTGCCCGACTCAACCATTTGTTTCACTAAACGAACCGTTGCCCTGATTTTGGGGCCACGGTTTATGAAATCGCCTGCGAATATCACTTTCCGTAAGGGATGCTTAAACGACTTATCATCTGGTTCGTATCCCATTTTATCGAGAAGTTTTACCAACAAATCGTAATGCCCGTGTAAATCGCCAATTATATCGTACATATCATTTTATAAAGACTGCAAAATAAAAAAAGGACAGTGAAAAAACAGCCCTTTTTAAAAAAAAAAATAAAATTATTCACCATCTATAAAACCCGCTCAAACATTTTAAACATGGCTTTATTTACTTTCTTTTAACAGATATCCGTCATTTTTCAATAAATTCGCATATTCCAACACAAAACAAACAGTTTAACATTAATGAAGATAGCTGTAAACACTCAACATTTATTAAAAGACAAGCTTGAGGGAATTGGCTGGTTTGCCCATGAAACATTGCGGCGAATAACCAAACAACACCCTGAACATGAGTTCCTGTTCATTTTTGACCGCCCATGGCATGAGTCGTTCATATATTCCGACAATATAACACCGGTAAAAACCACCCTGCCATCGAGGCACCCGTTTTTATGGAAATGGCATTACGATGTTGATATTCCTGCCTTTTTAAAAAAACACAAGCCCGATGTGTTTTTTTCACCCGACGGGTGGATGCCATTGAATACAGACGTACCGGTAGTAGATGTGATACACGATATCAACTTTATTCACCGCCCTGAAGATTTTCCTTATCTGCACCGGAAATATTACCAACATTATTTTCCAAAATTTGCCAAAAAAGCAAAACGTATTGTCACCGTATCGGAATACAGCAAGAACGACATAGCCAGAAACCTGAATATTGAACCAGATAAAATTGATGTTTCCCACAACGGATGTAACAGCGTTTACACCCCTGCATCAAAAGATGTACAGCACGAAATACGTAAAAAATTCACGGACGGTAATCCATTCTTTATATATGTTGGTTCACGCAACCCACGAAAAAACATAAAAGGGATGCTTGATGCTTTTGAAACATTCAAAGCGAATGACAGACATAACTTTAAATTTGTATTCGTGGGAGACCCCATGTGGGGAAAATCGTACCTGAACGACACCATTAGGAAGATGAAATACAAAAACGACCTGGTGTTTACCGGACGTCTCTCTACCGATGCCCTGCAGATGGTTTTAGGGAGCGCCGAGGCTCTTGTTCTGGCTTCGTTCTCCGAAGGTTTTGGCATACCGGTTATCGAAGCCATGCATTGCGATGTGCCGGTTATTTGTTCAAACACGGCCTCGCTCCCCGAAGTTGCCGGTGAGGCAGCGCTATATGTCGAACCAACATCAACCAAAAGCATAACAAAGGCATTTTATACAATTGCCAACAACCCCGAAACAAAGGCAAATCTTATAAAAAAAGGTCAAAAGCAACGTGAAAAATTTAATTGGGATTTCACGGCAGAAAAGGTATGGAATTCGATATTGAGTGCTACAAAATAATTCGGTAATGGCTATAAAACATAAACTTGAACCATTTTTTAAAGCCGGGGCAATTGAAGCCGGTTGTGATGAAGCCGGACGTGGCTGTTTG
>JAGYOI010000121.1 GCA_018399395.1 Prolixibacteraceae bacterium | reverse complement strand
CAAAGTTGGTATACGTCCGGTAATTGACGGGCGCGAAAAAGGTGTTCGCGAATCGCTTGAAGTTCAGGTCATGGAACTTGCTAAAGCTGCTGCTGCTTTTATCGAAAATATCCTGCGTTTTCCAAGTGGCGAAAAGGTAGAATGCGTGTTGGCAGATACATGTATTGGAGGTGTAGCTGAGGCTGCAATATGTGCCAGTAAATTTAAAAAAGAAGGAGTTGGAGTTTCGTTAACTGTAACACCTTGCTGGTGCTATGGAACCGAAGTAATGGATACAGATTCTATGCTTCCAAAAGCAGTGTGGGGATTCAACGGAACCGAACGTCCGGGGGCTGTTTATCTGGCTGCTGCTTTAGCCGGATATACACAAAAAGGTCTTCCAGCTTTCGGTATTTACGGACGCGATGTGCAGGATGCAGGAGATACAAGCATTCCTGCCGATGTACAAGAAAAGTTATTACGCTTTGTTAAGTCTGCACTTGCTGTAGCACAAATGAAAGGTAAGTCATACTTGTCTATCGGATATAGCTCAATGGGTATTGCCGGTTCGATGGTTGATTCTAACTTTTTTCAGGATTACCTTGGGATTCGTACTGAATTCGTTGAGTCAGTAGAAATTCTACGAAGAATAGATGAGGGTATCTATGATGAGGATGAGTATCAAAATGCCCTGGCTTGGACCAAAGAAAACTGTAAAGAAGGTGAAGATTCCAATGCACCGGAAGAGCAGGCTGATGAGGCAAGGAAGCAAGTAGAGTGGAAAACTGTTGTAAAAATGACTTTGATTTGTCGTGATATGATGATTGGTAATCAAAAGCTTATCGACAAAGGTTTTAGAGAAGAGGGTTTAGGAAGAAACGCCATTTGTGGTGGTTTTCAAGGACAAAGGCAATGGACTGATTATAAGCCTAATGCTGATTTTACTGAAGCTATTCTTAATTCATCTTTCGATTGGAATGGTATTCGTCAGGCATTTGTTTTTGCAACAGAGAATGACAGTTTAAATGCAGTGCCAATGTTGTTTGGCCATTTGTTAACAAATACAGCTCAAATTTTCTCGGATGTAAGAACTTATTGGAGTCCTGATGCTGTTAAAAGAGTTACTGGTAAAGAGTTAACAGGATTAGCTGAAGGTGGTATTATTCATTTAATTAATTCTGGATCAACAACTCTCGATGCAACAGCACAACAGCGCAATGCAGAAGGTGAGCCAGCTATGAAGCCCTTCTGGGAAATTACAGAAGAGGAAGCTCAAAAATGTTTAGATAAAACAAAATGGCCCCAGGCAGAGCGTGGTTATTTCCGCGGAGGAGGTTATTCGTCTCAGTTTAAAACTGAGGGTGAAATGCCTGTTACCATGTCGCGTGTAAACCTGGTTAAAGGAATCGGGCCGGTATTGCAAATTGCCGAAGGCTGGACCGTTGAACTTCCGGATGATATTCACACCATACTTGATGAACGTACCAATCCTACCTGGCCAACTACCTGGTTTGTTCCAAAAATCACAGGGCAGGGTGCTTTCAAAGATGTTTATTCAGTGATGGCCAACTGGGGAGCAAATCATGGTGCAATTAGCTACGGGCACATTGGCGCCGATTTGATCACTTTAGCTTCAATGTTGCGCATTCCGGTTAGCATGCACAATGTTTCAGATGACAACATTTTCCGACCAAGCGCGTGGGCTTCTTTTGGAGTAGAAAAAGAAGGTGCAGATTATAGGGCGTGCGAAAATTATGGATCATTATATGGTATAAAATAGGAATTGATTTTTATTAGTGATTAGAGCAAGGAGTTGATTTCTTGCTCTTTCGTTAAAACCTAACGTACGTTAACAGAACTAAAACTATGAGTCAGAAAGATATCGCGATTGTTTTTGATTGTGGGGCAACTAATGTTCGGGTTATTGCCATGGATAAATTGGGAAAGCAAATAGCTTCGCATTCACTTCCCAATGAAACCGATGAAGACCCGAATTACCCGGGTGGTAGAATTTGGGATTTGGATAAACTGTGGCAAAAACTAGCTATAGCAGCCAAATATGTTACTGCCGAAATAGATTGCAATCGTATTGCCGGAACTACGGTTACCACTTTCGGGGTAGATGGTGCATTTGTTGATGCTCAGGGGAAATTATTATACCCGGTTATCTCGTGGCAGTGCGAGCGAACAAAACCTATAATGGCCAATATTGAAAAATATATGCCATTATCAGAGCTGTATGCAACCAGTGGTGTTTACCCTTATGCCTTTAATACCATAAATAAAATGATCTGGTTTTGCGAGAACAGACCTGATGTTTTGGAAAATGCCCATCGGTTTTTATTTATACCCTCGCTATTAATTAATAAACTTTCGGGGGCATTTAAAAACGATGCTACCATGATGGGGACAGCGATGATGGCTGAGTTGAAGACACGTAAAATGTCGCCAAAGATTTTGAAAGCCATTGGAGTAAAGGAGGAGCTGTTTGGTGAAATTGGCGAACCGGGAAGCCAGGCAGGAACGGTTACCGAAAATGCCGCATCCGAAACCGGCTTGCCCAAAGGTACCCCGGTATTTTTGGCCGGTCACGATACGCAATTCGCCATTATTGGATCGGGTGCAAAACTGAATCAACCGGTACTTAGCTCGGGAACCTGGGAGATTTTAATGGCTCGTAGTAAAGCGTTTAACGCGTCTGTATTTGCACAGGGAAAAAAGATAACAACAGAAGCCGATGCCGAAGCAGGAACATATAATATCGGACAAAACTGGTTGGGCTCAGGTGTGCTGGAATGGTTTTCGCGTCATTTTTATAGGGAGTTAAGTGGTAACGAGTTGTACCAGAATATGATACAGGATGCCGAGCAACAACAGCCGGGCGCAAATGGAATTGTCGTTGATCCTGCTTTTTATGATGATGGATACGGAAGCGAAGGCGGCATGTTTAAAGGGCTAACAATTAGCACCTCGCGCGGACAGATTTACCGTGCGTTTTTGGAGGGGCTTGTTTTTCGATTAAGAGAAGGACTGGAAGCGCTTGAAACAGCCGGAAACTTTAAAGCAAAAAGTATAATCTGTGTGGGAGGCGGTTCAAAAAACAGATTGTGGAATCAGTTACGAGCCGATGTTTGTAAGATCCCGATTCAGTTAATCGACCAAAAAGAAACAACTGTACTGGGGGCATCAATGTTTGTCTTTACAGGAGCCGGTATATTTAATTCGTTTACCGAAGCACGTAAACAAATCAACTACAATCCACAACTCGTGGAGCCCTCAATAAATGGCGAAGTATATGAAGGATATTACCAAAATTACCTAAAACTTCGCTCAGGGAAAGAATAACTATAAAACAGCAAATGTTAAATTTATGTTGAAAGGAATATCACCTTTACTGAGTCCCGAATTATTGGCCGTTTTGTGCCGAATGGGACACGGAGATGAAATTGTTTTGGCCGATGCACATTTTCCGGCCGAAAGTTTTAATGGCAATGTCCTTCGGGCCGATGGCCTGAAAATACCTGATTTGCTTTCGGCTATCCTGCCACTTTTTGAATTAGACCATTACTGCGATCATCCTTTAATGATGATGAGCGCCGTTGATCGCGATTTGCTCGATCCAAATGTTGAAAAAAAATATTTGGATAGTATTAGGCAAACAAATCCTGACGTAAAGCCAATTTTAAGAATTGAACGCTTTGCTTTTTATGAGCGGACAAAATCGGCTTTTGCGGTTGTGTTAACCGGAGAACTGGCCAAGTACGGTAATGTTATATTAAAAAAAGGAGTTACACCAATTGATTAATAAAAACTTATGAAACCAAATAAAACTAAAGTAATAGAACGGAAATATTTATTTCCGTTTATTGTAATTACAAGCTTGTTTGCCCTGTGGGGATTTGCAAACGATATAACTAACCCAATGGTTGCGGCTTTTAAAACGGTAATGGAAATATCAAATGCCAAAGCCTCGTTGGTGCAGTTTGCTTTTTATGGAGGTTATGCAACCATGGCAATTCCGGCTGCCTTATTTGTTCAAAAGTTCAGTTATAAAAATGGAATTCTTTTAGGATTGGCACTTTATGCCACTGGTGCACTTCTTTTTTGGCCGGCAGCTCATTACCAGGTATTTGGGTTCTTTCTGGTTTCCTTATATATCTTAACATTTGGTTTGGCTTTTCTTGAGACAACAGCTAATCCGTTTATTTTGTCGTTAGGAGCAGAAGAAACTGCAACAAGGCGTTTAACCCTGTCGCAGGCTTTTAATCCAATGGGATCGCTTTTGGGGATGTTTATAGCCTCGCGAATAGTTTTGGCTGCATTGGAATCGGACAAAAGAAATGCTGCCGGTGAACTTATATTTCCAATGCTTGATGAGGCAACCAAAGCAGCCATACGTACCAATGATTTAATGGTTATTAGAAATCCGTATGTAATTCTAGGTTTGGTTGTAATTATAATGTTTGTAGTTATTTTACTTACAAAAATGCCACAAACCGGTCATTTAAATGAAATTCACCCGCTGCAGTCCCTCAGACGTTTGATTAATAATAAAGTTTATCGCGAAGGAGTATTGGCGCAGGTTTTTTATGTAGCAGCTCAAATTATGTGCTGGACATTTATTATTCAATATGCTGATAATTTAGGGATTGATAAAGCAACAGCACAAATGTATAATATCGTTGCAATGGGCATTTTTTTGGGAAGCAGGTTTATTAGTACCTTTCTAATGAAATATGTAAATGCCCGAAAACTCCTTATGTTGTTTGCTATCGGAGGTCTTGTAACAATTTCAGGAACAATATTGATTGAAGGGATGGCCGGATTGTATTGTTTAGTAGCTACTTCCGCCTTTATGTCGTTAATGTTTCCCACAATTTATGGTATTGCTTTAAACGGAATTGGTCAAGATGCAACGCTGGGTGCAGCGGGACTGGTTATGGCCATAGTAGGTGGAGCATTAATGCCCCCGCTGCAAGGAACTATTATTGACATGGGACAGATTGGATCGATGCCGGCAGTTAACTTGTCGTTTGTATTACCACTTATAAGTTTTGTGGTTATCGCAACCTATGGTTACAGAACTTATAAATTCCATAAACAAAAAATTTATTAAATGCAGATAGCTTGACAATAATTCATCGAATGCCATTTTTTAAGCTTGAATGAATTATTAAAATATTGATTTATAATTTATTAATGCAAAAATGAAACGAGCATGATAAATTTTTTAACACAAACGAG
>JAGYOI010000120.1 GCA_018399395.1 Prolixibacteraceae bacterium | reverse complement strand
TGTTCAGTAGCGATTTGTAGAAATTTATTTGTTCTGCAGGGGTGTTAAATGTTTTATTGTAATGAACATGTAATTGTTTCTTAATAAAGTCTTCTACATTTTTAAGTAATTGCGGGTTGTCTTCGGCCTCCGCTTTGTTTAATTTTTCAAGGTATTCAAACGTTTTATTTCGTACCGAAACCAATAATCCGGCAAGTGCTTTTTTATACCGGTTGTTATAGTGCTTTTGTTTATCGGGCACTACATTGTCAATATTTTTGATGAAAATAATATCTGAGTTGATATCATTCAAATTACGGATTAATGCCCCGTGGCCACCGGGCCTGAATACTAAATTGCCATCTTCATCTTTAAATGGCTTATTGTTGAGGTCAACAGCGATGGTGTCGGTGCTTTTATGTTGTACCGAAAACGTTATGTTAAATTTTATTCCAAAACGTTTTTGGTATTCGGGCACTACATCATCTATTAGTTCTTCAAAACCTTTTTTATGCTCAGGCGATATTGTGAAATGTATATTGGCTACACCTTTAGATCCGGCGCAGTATGCAGCCGCTTCAACCAAATGTTCTTCAAAAGGTGTGCGTATTTTTCCTTGGTATTTATGAAATGCCAGCAAGCCTTTTGGCAATCTGCCATAGTTTAAGCCATCTTCAGACAGAAGATTATTTACAAAATCTCGTGGAGTTCCATTTAGGGTTATTGCTTTCAATTGTTCGTAAAAAGCAAATTTTTCAATATTGTCAATGAAAGTTTTAATGAAGTCGGTTTCTTCACCAGTTTCAAGATAACTGTATAAGTCTTTAAACATACGACTTGCAGCCCCCGAGGCGGGGACGAATTTCGTAGCTTTCAGTCCTGAAGACAGAGCGTTTTCAAAAATTGAGACATGACGCGCTTCCTCATCATCCGACAAAATTTTAATGCCGTTTGCGGGAGTAGCTGCTTCAACGAGTTCAAGGGGCGGAAAACCCTGCTCGAAACTACGTAGCTGGTTTTCAATGTCCTTTTCTGTAATTCCCTGTCTGTTAATTTGTTCTAAGTTTTTCTCTGTAAACATATTGTATTTTCTTCCAAAACCTCAAAAGTAAAAAACAAAAGTAGTTTTCAAAACAGATATAATTTAATAAAAGTCAAAAATTATTAACATTTAAAAATTAGTTATCATTGATTACTTTTGTTGAATGTTTCAAGATACTAAAATTTTTCCTTGGGGGCACGAAAAACGGTATAACGATTTTTCAACATATTTTAGACGCTTATTTGAAGGGCGGGTTCAGAAAGTTTCTATAGATGCCGGATTTACGTGTCCAAACCGTGATGGTTTAAAAGGTTATGGTGGTTGTACTTATTGCAATAACAAAACATTTAAACCCAGATATTGTAATCTTGAAAACGGAATAACGGAGCAAATTGAAAAAGGGATTTCTTTCTTTTCAAACCGCTATAAGGTTGTTGATTTTGTAGCATATTTTCAGGCTTACACCAATACATATGCACCAGTTCAGGATTTAATTTTGTTATATGAAGAGGCATTGGCGCATCCGCGTATTTCGGGATTAGTGATTGCCACCCGGCCTGATTGTTTGCCCGGTGAGGTGTTGGATTACCTGGAGGAAAAATCGCGTGAGTGTTATGTAATGGTTGAATTGGGCGTTGAATCGTGCAGGGATGATACCCTGTTGCGAATCAACCGCGGCCATTTGTTCAGCGATTCGGTTACAGCCATTAAGAATCTTGCAGCACGTAATATTCATTCATGTGCACATGTCATGTTAGGATTGCCGGGAGAAACACGTGAGATGATGCTGGATCAGCCGGAGCTTTTGTCGCAGCTTCCAATTGAAAACCTCAAGTTGCATCAATTGCAAATACAAAAAGGAACGGTTATGGCAAATCAGTATGCTAAGAATCCTGATATGTTTAATATTTTTCGTTTTGTTGAAGATTATATTGACCTTGTAATTGCATATCTCGAAAAACTGAACCCCGACATATTTCTGGAACGTTTTGTCAGTCAGTCGCCACCTGATATGGTTATAGCCCCGAATTGGGGGATGAAAAATTATGAATTTGTAGCTAAGCTGGATAAAGAAATGATCAAACGTGACACATGGCAGGGCAGGCTTTACACATAATCAATATAAACCTTTTTAAAAAACTTATGCTGTAAAAGTTTCACAATGCGCTTCACTACTGTTTTTCGTATTTCAATTTCAACCGGTTGGTCGGGATCGTGGTGTGCCCAGTTAATACGGGTACCTACAAGCAAGTGGATGATGTCGTTACTTAGAAGTCGTTTTACAATTTCTTCGGCGGGTGAATCGTAAAGCCTTGTGTCGCTGGTGTGATTTTCAAGAATTTCTTCTACTTTGCCAATGGTAAGGATGCCCTCGGTAACCAGGTCGAAGCCTTTAAGTTTGTAAATTGGTGGTAAGGTCGGGTCGGCACGGTATTGTACCGATTGTATTTCAAGACCCATTTCGCGGGCAATGATTTCAGCTGTTGTACCGCCGCATATCATTTTAGGCCCTTTAAAGTCGGTAATGTGTTGAATGAAGCCCTTGTCTTTTACTTTGTAAAACGGAGGTCCGGTAATAAGCATGGTTTCACGGGGCTGCCTGAAGTATATTACACCGCAGCTTGTATCGTCTTTAAGGGTGTAATTGTCGTTTGTAAGTGCTTTATTTACAATTTTCCGTGCAAGTTTGGTGGCTGATATTTCAGGCTGGCTCTCTATTAGTTTGAAAACAAAGGTTTTTACATTGTCATTACCCCAGCCCATCAGGTACCTGGGGGTGTCTATCCCCGATTGCGTAACACCATCAGTGTAAAAAACAATACGGTCTTCTTTCATGGCATAAAATTCCTGGCAACGTAATGTTTTGTTGTTGTTGCCTTTGCCTCCAACTTCAAGTTCGTATATTTTAACTGGTTTAAATTGTTGTTTGCCCCTAACAATAATCACCGGCGGGTTGTCGTAATTTATGATTCTTACAAGCCCGTCTTTTTCAATTTCAATTACAGTGAATGTTGCATAACTTGGCCGGTTACCGGTTGACGGCAGTACATCCATTATAATTTGCGCGGCTATTTCGGGTTTGGTGTGAAAGCTTGAGTAGTTTAAGGCCATTGTGGCTGTTAGAGTGGCCAGCACACTGGCCCGTATGCCATGTCCAATGCCATCTGATAAAACTAAAATGATACGCTCTTCATCGGGAAAACGTTTCGAGAAAAAAACATCGCCACATACTTCCTGTCCCTTGGGGCGCAGTTGTTGAATTTCGATTTCGGTATGGTACGATTGCCTGGCCATGTTTCTTAGTTTTCTTCGTCAACATCGTATTTTTGCGACTCGATTATTGAGTTAAGCAACTCTTCGGTTTGTGCTGCATTTTCGCCCAGTAAAAAGGCAATTTCCTGCACTGTTTTCATGTTTTTACGGTTCACTTGTCTGGCACGTTCGATTATTTCAGCCCGCTCAAGCATTGGCGACGATAAATCGCGAATGATAGCGCCGGCTATTTTATTGCGTAAAATGGTAATTACGTTAATCGACATCAGTTTATTCTGATATTTAAAATCGCGTTCCATCCGGTTTTCACCGGTTTCAAGTATCGATTTAAACATGTTAACAACCATTTCGGGGGCCAGCATGTCGAGCTCTGCCCCTTGCAGGCCTGGGATGGTTTCAAACAATTCTTCATTCTCTTCGCCAAACATGCGGGCAAATCCAATGTTGCTGTTTATTATTTTCAATTTGTCGTCAACAATTACAATACCTGCCCTGATTTTCTGGAGCATCGTTGTTGAAATCATGTTTTCTTCTTCCGACTTGTCGAGCTTGATTTTAATTTTTTCACGTTCCGAGATGTCGATAATTGAGCTGACAACACCGGTTATTTCACGATTGTCCTTCCGAATGGCCGATTTGTTAATAATAACATCGCGTGTTTTTTGATCGGCATATTTCAGGCGGGTTTCATAAAACTGGTCGTTGCCGTTGTTCAGTGTGTCGCTGTCTTTAAACAAGAGGGCATCGGCTTGTTTTTGATTAACAATATCATAGACTTTCATCCCTGTTATTTCCTTCTTTTCACGCCCAATTATGTGCGTAAATGCACTGTTGCAGGCTTTAATAATTCCGTCGGAACTTTTACAGTAAACGGGTATTGGCATCCCATCGAGTATCTTTTCGTATAGTGACGCTTGCTCGCGGTAATCGGCATTAGCAGGGTTTTCCATATTGTTGAAACTGTTATTTACGGGCTTAAAATACTTAAAAACCAATTTACTATCAATAAAAAACCGTAAAAGTTTATGCTGAATCAATAATCATATACTCTATTTATTGTTCCATTCTTGTAAATGGCTTTTAATAAAATCAATTACAAATTGATGTTCTTCTTTCCCGCTTCCGCTAATTGTTAACGGTTTTCCAAATTTAATATGTACAGGTTCTTTACGCTTTATATGTCCTAAATCTTTAATTATTCTACCGTTGGCCCAAAGATCCGTTTTTATGGCCATCGGCACAACCCTGACTTTTGACTTTTGAGCCAGCTTGATTCCCAGGGAATTAAATTTTGAAGAGTCAAAACCATTTGTTCGTGTGCTTTGCGGAAAAATAATAATGGAAGTCCCTTCTGCCAGTTTCTTTTTTCCGTCTGAAAGAACTTTGATCAGGTCTTGCCTTGAATCGTTACGTCCCACAGCTATTGGATTACGGGCGCGCATTATGGGACCAAAAACTTTGCTGGTTGTTAGTGTGTCTTTAACTACAAAAGTAACTTCTTTTACAGGGGCAATCAGGCTGGGAAAGACCATGGTTTCGAGTGTGCTCATGTGGTTGCTGATAAATACCACCGGTTCATCTTTAACTGCATCAACGTGCTCAAAACCTTCAATATGAAACTTTGCCCCACAGTTTTCAAGGGTTTTAAAAATTTCGAATGAACTCAGGGCCCATTGTTGGGTGTCGTATTGATTATTTAGTGCAAACTTTCTGTTTTTAAAAACAAAATGCATAAATTTCAGGTTGAAATATAAACTGATTCCTAATGACAGCTTATTCCAAATGCTTCTTTTTTTTGTTGCAGGGGTATGATATTCGTTTACCGGAAAATATTTGTTTAACATAGTAGATTAATTTTTACACAAAAATATTACAATTATTGATAGAACTAATTTCGGAAATGGAAAAATATAAACCGGAATAATAAATATAACAGATTGTTAGATTTTAG
>JAGYOI010000012.1 GCA_018399395.1 Prolixibacteraceae bacterium | reverse complement strand
TAAGCATTCCAACCAACATGGCAGCCTGGTGCAACTCAAGGGAATCGGGCGTAGAATTAAAATAAGTTTGAGCGGCAACATCAATACCAAAAGCCCCGTAGATAAACTCAAACTTGTTTAAATACATGGTAATAATCTCTTCTTTGGTATAGCTGCGTTCTAGTTTCACGGCAATCACCCATTCCCTGAACTTCCGAATTACAAGTTTAAAACCGGAGTTGCTCTCCCGGGGAAAAAGTAACTTTGCCAATTGCTGAGAAATTGTACTCCCACCACCCGAACGGGTGTTATTGGTAACCACGCCTTTTACTACACGAAACAAACCCCTTAGGTCTATTCCCGAATGTTGATAATAGCGTTCGTCTTCAGTTGCAACCAAGGCCTGAACCACATATTTCCCCAATTCATCATACTCTACCAGTGTACGGTTTTCTTCGTCGTAATACTTACCTAACAATCGTCCGTCGCTTGTAATTATTTCAGAAGCCACCATGTTTTTGGGGTTCTCAAGTTCTTCAAAAGTAGGCATAAACCCGAACTTACCAGCAGCCACCCCCCAGAAAAAGAGGACCATTAACAGAACCCCACTAACGGCAATTATCCATAATGCCTTAATATATTTTCGAAATGAATGCTTTTGCTCTTCCATCATCTTAAAATTTTCACAAATATAATATTTTTAAATGCCACATTTTTTATCCTCGCTACGTTTATCACAATTGCAATAAAAACAGTAGCTTTACCAACAATTTTTATTGCAAAAATATTGCTTTCAATGCTAATTAAAAATGAAATATTTACCTGTCAAACAAATAAAAATTTTGAACTTACCTTTTGAATTGCTTTAATTTGCAAATTATTTTCATGTTTTGACATATATTCTTCGGAATTGTTCAAACATACGTTCTCGTTCTTTTTGAGAATCATAAAAAACTAAAAACGAACATAGATAAAACTATATGGTTGATAACTTAGTGATTGTTGAGTCACCTGCAAAAGCAAAAACAATAGAAAAGTTTTTGGGCAAAGATTATCTTGTAAAATCAAGTTTTGGACATATACGCGACCTTGAAAAGAAAGGCTTTGGCGTTGATATCGAAAACAATTTCAAACCCAAGTATGCGGTTTCTCCCGATAAAAAAAATGTTGTAAAAGAGTTAAAGAGTTTATCAAAAGAAGCAAAAACGGTTTGGATCGCATCCGATGAAGACCGTGAAGGGGAAGCTATTGCCTGGCATTTGTTTGAAGCATTGAATCTTGATGAAAGTAAGACAAGACGTATTGTATTTCACGAAATAACAAAAAATGCCATCCAGGATGCGATTAAGAATCCACGCAAAATTGACAAAAACCTTGTTGACGCCCAGCAAGCCCGACGTGTACTCGACAGGCTGGTGGGTTTCGAGATTTCCCCGGTACTGTGGAAAAAAGTAAAACCGCAATTATCGGCTGGCAGGGTACAATCAGTTGCTGTACGTTTAATCGTTGAGCGCGAACGTGAAATAATGAATTTCACGCCCTCGTCGAACTATAGGGTCAATGCCATTTTTCTGGTAAAAGACAAGGACGGCAAAAACACCTCGTTAAAAGCTGAGCTTAATAAACGCTTTAAAAGCCACGATGAAGCACTGGCATTTCTTGAAAGATGCAAAGATGCATCGTATCAGGTTAACGATATCGTTAAAAAACCCGGCAAACGTAGCCCGGCTGCACCCTTCACAACCTCAACACTGCAACAGGAAGCCAGTCGTAAACTGGGTTTCTCGGTTGCACAAACCATGAGCGTTGCCCAACGTTTGTACGAGGCCGGTAAAATCACATACATGCGTACCGACTCGGTAAACCTCTCGAGCCTTGCCATTAATACTGCAAAATCGAAGATTAATGAAATATATGGCGAGAAATATTCAAAAACCCGCCAGTTTAAAACGTCTTCAAAAGGGGCACAGGAAGCGCACGAAGCAATTCGGCCTACCTACATCGAAAATGAAACGGTAAAAGGAAACAACCAGGAACAAAAACTTTACGAATTAATTTGGAAACGCACGATTGCCTCACAAATGAGCGATGCCCAACTTGAAAAAACAACCGTTAATATTGGGATTTCCAAAACTGACGAGAAATTCGTGGCAACCGGTGAGATTGTTAAATTTGACGGGTTCCTGAAAGTGTATTTCGAATCGACTGATGACGAAGAAGAAAACAGAAGTGGTGATGTATTGTTGCCACCAATTCACGAAAACGACTCGCTTGATCTTGATAAAATAGATGCCATCCAGCGCTTTACGAAACGCCCACCACGATACACCGAAGCCAGTCTTGTGAAAAAACTTGAAGAACAAGGCATTGGACGACCCTCGACATACGCACCGATTATCACAACAATCCAGAATCGTGGTTATGTAGTTAAGGAAGACCGGCCGGGAGCAGAGCGTGACTTTATGACGATTACCCTCAAATCGGGAAATATTGAAGAGCAAAAAGAGAAAGAAAATTACGGCTATGAGAAAAATAAGCTCTTCCCGACAGATATCGGTATGGTTGTAAATGATTTCCTGATGAAATACTTCGATACCATTATGGATTATAATTTTACCGCAAAGGTTGAAGAACGATTCGACATTATTGCCGAGGGTAAAGAAGAATGGGAAAACATGCTTCAGGATTTCTATAAACCGTTTCACCAACAAGTTGAAGAAACCCTTGAGGTATCTGAAAAAGCAAACGGCGAACGGAAGTTAGGTGACGACCCCAAAACGGGAAAACCAATTTTTGCTAAAATAGGGCGTTTTGGCCCTATGGTACAACTGGGCGAAACGGGCGATGCTGAAGACGAAGAGGCTGAAAAGCCTAAATTTGCCAGTTTACAAGCAGGAATGAGGCTCGAAACCATTACGCTTGACCAGGCACTTGATTTGTTTAAACTCCCGAGGGAGCTTGGCGAATACGAAGGCAAAAAAGTAACGGCCGCCATCGGACGCTTTGGGCCTTATGTGCGGCACGATAATAAATTTGTTTCAATAGGTAAAGATAACGACCCGCTAACCATTACACTTGACCAGGCCATTGAATTAATTGAAGCCAAACGCGAAAAAGACCGCAAAGCCATCATCAAAACATTCGATGAAGAACCTGAGCTGAGAGTACTTAATGGCCGTTGGGGCCCTTACATTTCTTACAATAAGAAAAATTACAAAATCCCTAAAGGAACTGATGCCGAAAAATTATCGCTCGAAGACTGCAAAGAAATCATTGAAAAAGGACCAGCTCCCCGTAAGAAAGGGAAAAAAAAGAAATAATATAAAGAGAGAATAAAGGCATTCCTAAAAAGGTTTGCCTTTATTATTAAATAGTATTATTTTCAACCCAAAAATGTTTAAAGATAAACTAACAGAGCTGCTCGATTATTTTGATCCTGTTGAAACATCTGGTTTTAACGAAATGGCATTTGTAACAAGCGATTCATCGCTTGGGAAAAACCTTTTGGTTAACAACTCAGCCAACCCGCTTCCGGTGAGTTCAAAGTTTGAAGTTGCCATCTTTTCATTACCTGAAACACATACAATCCAACAAGAAGGCCAATCAGCAAACGCCCCGCAACAAATAAGAGAACAGCTTTACAACCTCAGGAATTACCACCTTGGGATTAAAATATGCGATTTAGGCACAATCAAAAAAGGCAATGAAACAAAAGATACATTTTTCGCTGTTAAAACCGTTTGTTCTTTGTTGTTTTCGATGAATGTTAACATTATCATTATCGGGGGCAATCAATACTATACGCCCGCCTTTATTAAAGCATACAAAGAGTTTGAAAATAATATCAACATTGTAGATGTCAATTCTTCAATTAGCATCAACGTTAATGAAAACGACATTAACTCAAGCTCGTATTTTGAACATATTATAAATAACGACCTATCGCACATATATAATATAATAAGTTTAGGTTATCAGTCGTATTTTGTATCGCCATCGCAAATCAACCGGTTAAACAGCTTATATTTTGAGCATTACCGCCTTGGCGAAATAAGAACCAACCCCGAAAATTGTGAGCCATATTTCAGGGATGCCAATTTGGTAAATTTTGACATTTCGGCAATCAGGGCACAAGATGCCCCGTCGCAGCAAAACGGCTCACCTAACGGTTTATTTGCTCACGAGGCATGTCAGTTATCACGCTATGCAGGAATAAGCGATAACGTTCAGTTATTTCGCTTAACCGGAATATTGCCTGATGATTGCCCGCAAAAACTCTCGGCCAAACTAGCAGCCCAAATTATTTGGTATTATTTAGAAGGCTACAGCAACCGAAAACACGAATATCCAAAATCTTCGCTTGATCATTGTAAAAAATATGAGGTTCAGATAGACGAAATTGATTTTCCGATCGTTTTCTATAAAAGTGAGAAAACAAGCCGATGGTGGCTTGAAGTAAAATCTGATTTTGAAAATAAAAAACCGCAAAACAGCATTGTGGTTTCATGCACTGAGCAAGATTATAAAGATGCTTGCAAAAATGAAATACCTGAACGGTGGTGGGTAAATTTCAAGAAAATCAAACCATTTAGTTCAGAATAAGGTCTTTTATTTGAATTTTTTAAAAATAATTGATGTAGAACAGTATATTGTTTTATTTTTGTTCACATCATGACCTTTAGGTAAAGGTGGAGAAGCATTTATGAAAAACTATTTTTCTTTTTTTATTTTATTAATATTAATTAATTTAGCAGCAAAAGCACAACACGAACCCTTGTTTAGCAGCTATATGCTTAACAAACATGTTGCCAATCCGGGGTTTGTAGGGTCAAAGAGCACGGTAAATGCCGTATTTATAAACCGGACAATGTTTGCAGGTTTTGGAGAAGGGAAACCGGTTTCATCCGTTTTTGGGGTTGAAGGCCCCGTTGAAATATTGGGTACAAATAGTGGCTTGGGTTTTACAATTGTAAGCGACGAACTGGGGTTCTACAACAATATTGATGTAGAAGCAGCATATTCTTATCATCACCAACTCACAAACGGGATAATTGGTGGGGGAATATCATTAAACATCACCAATTATAGTATTAACCCAGAGTGGACATCAATTGACGGTGACTATTGGCAAGATGCATCCAATGACGATGCTGTGCCAACCGGTTCTGATTTATCAACCATTACATTTGGTATTGGAGCCGGGTTCTATTACGAAACAAACGACTATTACATTGGCCTGGCAGCCTCAAACCTCAACCGTTCCGATGTGATTTTTTCAAGCAGCAGTGCTGATGAATGGTATGCAGGGTTTAATGTACCACATTACTATTTAACCGGGGCATACAATATTGAACTACCCAATCCGTTATTTGATTTGCAACCTTCTGTTATGTTGAGAAGTGATTTAAGTGCTTATATGCTCGACATTAACGGAACATTATATATTAAAGATAAATACTGGGCTGGTTTTGGTTTGCGCTCATCGCCCCGTAATTTTGCCGCCTTCAATTTTTTAGGTGGCATTGAGTTGTTTAATGGATTAAAGTTAAGCTATATGCTCGATATTAATACAAGCATGTTATTGGTAGCTCCAACGTCTCATGAGATATTGGTTACATATTCATTTAATATTGAAGCAAAAAGAAACCAAAAATATAAAAGTATTAGATACCTTTAGGACTTGAAAAACATTGTTATGGAATCATCATGTTTGAAACAAACGGTAAATAAGGATAATAGGTATAAGTTACCTTTCTCCTTTAACCAAAATATAAAGGCATCCTGTTCAAAAAAACAACAGGACTATGATTCTGAAAAAAAATCTTTGCTGATGAAAAATTATACTTTGATCATTGCGCTGGCAGCTATTATCATGTTTTCTGGTTGTGCCCAATCAGGCGAAACCGGCGAGTTGGTAGGTGCTACATCATCGCGTGGCTCATGGGTAGAACAAACCCCCTTCGGTATGGCATTTGTTAAACGTGGTGCTATTAGAGTTGGGCCAAGCGACGAAGACCCAACCAGTGGCATTAACCCCACGCGTAGTATCACAATTGAAGCCTTTTGGATGGACGACACCGAGGTCACCAATAACGAATACAGGCAATTCACCAATTGGGTACGCGATTCGATAGCCCGTAAATTACTGTACAACAGCTCAAATGAAAATGCCCAGTATTATGCCCGTCTCGATATTGACGGAAATTATATTGGTATTAACTGGGATGAACCAATAGACTGGAAAGATACACTCGCCCTCGAGAACCTTTATATCCCCTCCGATGAACGATTCTTCGGCAAACGCCAAATCGATACGCGTAAATTGTATTACGATTATGCCTGGATTGACTTTCAAAAGGCTGCAAAACGTGCAAACAAATACAACTACGACGAACAATCGTATGGGAATAACATTGATAGCCGTGCCGATTTTATTGAACATGAAAGAACACACGTATATCCCGACACACTGGTGTGGATTAGAGACTTCACATACTCGTACAATGAACCGCGAACCAGCAAGTATTTCTGGCATGTTGGTTTCGACAACTATCCTGTAGTAGGTGTTACCTGGGATCAAGCCAGGGCATTTTGCCAGTGGAGGACTCAAATGCAAAATAATTTCTTGCAAGGACAAAAACTTGCAACCGTAATGGATTACCGTCTCCCCACCGAATATGAATGGGAATATGCCGCCCGTGGCGGTTTGCAAAATGCCATGTACCCATGGGGAGGATATTACTCACGCAACCAAATGGGCGAATTTATGGCAAACTATAAACCCATGCGTGGTAACTACGCTGAAGATGGAGGCATGTACACGATGAAAGTAGCCGAATACCCGCCCAACGATTTTGGACTTTACGACATGGCAGGTAATGTTGCCGAGTGGACCATTACAGCATACGATGAATTGTCTCAGTCAATGGTAAATGAACTAAACCCTGACTTTCAGTACAATGCCGAAGACAGCGATCCTCCGGCATTGAAGCGCAAGGTAATCAGGGGTGGATCGTGGAAAGATGTTGGCTATTATACTCAGGTTTCGACCCGTACGTTTGAGTATCAAGACTCTGCGACCTCTTATATCGGTTTCAGAACCATCCGTTCATCATTCGGAAATGAATTTTAAGAAAAAACAATAGATTAGCAACAGATTAAAATACAGATAAGATGAATATTGGAGAATTTTTGCATTCGAAACGATGGAAGCTCATGCAAAACTATATTTATAGTTGGGGAGCTTCAGTAGTGTTGATTGGCGCATTGTTTAAGCTTGAACACTTACCAGGTGCCAGTGTGTTTTTGGGAGTAGGGTTGTCGATCGAAGCGATTATTTTCTTCGTATCAGCATTTGAACCCATGATGGAACTGCCCGATTGGAAAGTAGTATATCCACAATTGCGTACTGGTGAGGAAAGTCAAAGAGAGCGCAATAGATATGAAAAACAAGATAAATTGCAGCAACCGATTTCTGGTGGAAATGGTGGAGGAGGCACTGGAATTGCGGGCATTCCATCTGAAGAGCTTGAAAACTTAAATGAAAGCTTCCACAATTTATCCGAAACAGCAAAGGGTCTAAAAAACATAACAAATTCTACTGTTGCAACCGACAACTTCGTTAAAAACCTCAACGACGCCTCTGAATCAATAGGCTCAGTGGTTAAAACTAATAACGAAGTTTCTTCTGCAATGAAAGAAAGCGTAAGCAACATTTCAAAATCGTACAACAAAGCGGCCGAGAATGTTGATAAAACAATAGGTGATTTATCTAATATTTATACAAGCACAGCTGAAGAACTTCGTAAATCAACTGAGAATGCGAGTAATAACATGACAAATTCCATCTCAGGAATGGCTACAAGCATTAGCAGTTCGGCTAAGTCAATGCAAGATTCCAGCAATGAATTTAACGAAAGTCTCAAGAAAACGTCTGGTGAGTTAAATCATTCGTATAAAGCTGTTGCCGATTCCCTTAGCCATGGTTTTAAAGGCCTTGAAAAAGAAACCGGTAAATACACAAGCAATCTCGACAAACTAAATAAAAACATGGCAGCAATAAATGTTGCTTATGAATTGCATCTCAAAGGTGCTGGTAAAGTTGATGAGATGGTAAATAATTATTCAAAGGGTGTTGAAAAAATTTCAAAACTGATAGACGAATCTGTTGAGGAAACAAATTCATTTACCCAAAACACAAAAGAGATCAATAAAAATATACAGGCATTAAATACCATTTACGGTAAAATGCTTGGTGCATTAAACAGTAAGTAATAGCTTAAAGCAGGAACATAGCATATGGGAACGAAGAATTGTCCGGAAACCCCCCGGCAGAAGATGATTAATATGATGTATTTAGTGCTGACGGCCATGTTGGCATTAAATGTTGCTGCAGAAACCCTGTATGCCTTCAAAATTGTTGACTCAAGCCTGATGAAGACATACCTGAGTTTTACGGATAAAAACAGAACCCTCATGGCTGATTTTAACAGCGCCTATGAGCTTAACCAGGGTAAAGTAGAAAACTGGCGCAATATGGCACAAGATGTTCATGCTAAAAGTGATTCTTTGATTAATTATATAATTGACACAAAAGAGATGCTGGCTTTAGCTGTTAATGCTGAGCAAAAAGAGCCGGATGAAGAGATTAATCAAAACTTTCCATTTATTGTTACCAACGAAAATGACACGCTGATTATACAACGGCAAGATGACCTGAATGCCAGTCCTGAAGTAATGCTTACCCGTAAACAAGGGGAACGGTTACAAGATCAGATTAACACCTACAAGGAAGAATTAATTAATATCATAGGCAACTACCCCAGTTTGGTTGAAAACTTACATTCATCGCTTGATGTTGACGACCCTGTTGAAGGAAAAGGTGAACAAAGCGGATCTTACAGAACATGGGTGCAACAAAATTTTGAAGCAACTCCGGTTATTGCAGCAATAACATTACTATCAAAGCTTCAAATTGATGTGCGTAATGCCGAATCTGCAATATTACGCCATTTATACAATCAAATTGATGCTTCATCATTTAAATTTACAGGCTTGAATGCAACTGTGATACCCGAAGCACGCTATATCTTCCAGGGACAAGAATATAAAGCCCGCATCTTTTTATCAGCCGAAGATTCCACACAAGAACTCGAGGTATACATGGATGGTCAAAATCAACCACTACCCGTTGAGAATGGAGATGCTGTTTTTAGCATAAAGCCCAATGAAGCCGGTGAATATTCATACAATGGAGAAATTCGCTATCGCAATCCTGATGGCGAAGGTTTTGGAACAAAACCATTTTCGTTTGATTTCAAAGTTGCCCGTCCGGCAGTTACCGTTTCACCAACCAAAATGAATGTATTATACCGGGATCTTCAAAATCCTGTAAGCATATCAGTACCCGGTGTACCATTAAGCGATATCACCCCAATTTGTACAAATGGTACAATTTACAAAGATGAATCTTCATCAGAAGGAAACTGGATCGTAGAACCGGATGAATTGGATTATGAAGGCACAAATACCAGAATAATTGTAAATGCTGAATTAAATGGCGAAATGAAGGAAATGGGCGAAATGGTATTTCGCGTAAAGAGGGTGCCCGACCCGGTTGCACAAGTAGCCGGTATGACTTCAGGAGACATTGCACAAGAACGCCTGGCATTACAAACTGGCGTAATGGCCGAACTAGAAGACTTTGATTTTGATTTGGCATTTGAAGTGGTAAGCTTCGACATGTCAGTACCAACATCAGGCGGAATGACAACAACATTGCAGTCGAACTCATGGGCATTTACACCCGCTCAAATAAGATTGCTTAATAGTCTGGGCGCAGGCGACCGTGTATCGTTTGAAAATATAAAAGCTAGAATCGAAGATGATGAAGATGATCAGGAACGCCAACTGTCACCTGTAATATTAACAATACAATAGAAAATACTAAAACCTTTTGGTATGAAAGCGATAATTAAAATTACACTACTACTCTTGTTGCCAGTTCTGATGAACGCTCAGAACGGTGTTCGTTTTACCGATAAATATGGCCCGTTTCACGACACTTATCAACAAGAGAACGATATGTCGAACCGCTCATACGTTAAATACCCTTTCGTTAAGGAAGCTGACATAATGTGGAGTAAAGTTACATGGGAAATTATTGACCTGAGGGAAAAAATGAACCTTCCCCTGTATTATCCAACTGACACATTACACAACCGGAAAAGTTTCATTAATGCTATTATAGATGGCTTAGAAATGGGACACTTCAATGCGTTTAGTGTACCAATTAACAACAATGAATTCGAGTTTGACCCCAACAACATCATCATGAGCATTGAAGATGTCAGGGACATTAACAAACGTGAAGAAATTGTACCGGTTACCATTCGCCCGGGGGTAACACGCGATTCATTGATAACTATCCGTTGGAAGCCCGAGGAGATCAAGCAAATTCTGGTTAAAGAAATTTGGTATATCGATAAAATTGACTCGAAATTAAAGAGTGAAATTATCGGACTTTGCCCAATCAGAGAGTATACTTATAACGGGATGCTCCGCAGGCAGCGTTTATTCTGGATTTATTATCCCGATGCACGCCCATATTTAGCAACCGTTCCCTATTACAACCTTGAAGACAACAAACCTTCAAATTCGTTCGACGATGTATTCGTTAATCGATATTTTCGTTCTTACTTTGTTCAGGAATCAAATGTTTATAACGATCGTCTGATTACCGATTACCTTACCGGCCGCGAAGCTCAAATGGAATCGGAACGTATCAAACGTGAAATATTTGATAAAGAACAAGATTTGTGGGAAAATTAAACTATTTTACATACATGAAAATAAAAAAGCCTTGTGGAATAAAACCATAGGGCTTTTCAGTTTAAAGCAATTATTTTTACAGATATTCGTTATCATTCAAAAACCAACTTAGTGGATAGCAATAAAATTAAATATATTCTGCCTGCATTACTTCTTCTGATTCTTTTCACAGGATGTAAAAAGGAAAATGCTATTCACACATTAAAGGGAGGGCCCCGCCCTGATTGGTTCGAACCCATTCCCTACGGAATGTCATACGTTAAGCAAGGTTCTTTTAAAATGGGCATTAGTGGTGAATCAAACGACAGCCACATCCAACCCGCTATAAATGTATCAATCAGTTCTTTCTGGATTGATGATACTGAAATTACAAATAACGAATACCGCGAATATATTAACTGGGTACGTGACTCGGTAGCTGCTACACTAACCTTTAACGAAGGTATTGAATACTACATGGCTACAAACGAAAATAATGAATTTTACAATCCGAGAAGAATCGACCGGACAAAAATTAATCAAATATGGACAGATGAACGGGATGAAGTAATTGAGGCATTAACACCAATCTATTATCAGGATGATGAACGCTTTTACGGCAAAAAAGAAATAGATTACAGAAACATATTCTACGCGTATGCTTATATCGACCTGAAAAAAGCTGCGAAAAGGGCCAACAGCTATAATTACGAAACACAGTCGTACAATGGCGACATTGACAGCCGCATTGATTTTTTAGTGCAAAAATCAGTGCCCGTTTATCCCGACACACTTGTCTGGATAAGGGATTTTACCTATTCATACAACGAACCTTGGACACTTAAATACTTTCACCACCCCGCTTTTAAAGAGTACCCGGTTGTAGGGGTAACATGGGAACAGGCAAATGCTTTTTGCCATTGGCGGACAGAATACAAAAAAAAGTTTCTTGCCACTCACAATCTACAACCAATTCACGCGTACCGTTTACCAACAGAAGCCGAATGGGAATATGCCGCACGCGGGGGACGAATGAGCGCTAAATATCCATGGGGAAGTTATTATACGTCGGATGAAAAAGGATGCTATCAAGCCAACTTCAAACCCAAAAGGGGCAACTATATTTCAGATAGCTACAACTCAGCTAAAACAATGAAAGTTGGCAGCTTTCCGCCTAACGACTACGGTTTATACGATATGGCCGGTAATGTTTCGGAATGGACCAGTACAACTTTCGACGAGCTGGGATATGCCATGATTAATGATCTTAACCCCGAACTTCAATACGACGCCGAAAATGAAGATGCCCCGGCCCTAAAGCGTAAAGTTGTAAGAGGGGGATCGTGGAAAGATGTTTCATACTATCTTGAAGTATCAACCCGCGATCATGAATATCAGGATACCGCGCGCAGCTACATTGGATTCAGGTGTGTTATGAATGCTATTGAAGATGATCGCAAATCATATCAATAAGAAATCAATTATACAATACACCTTTAACCTGATCACTATTTTTTCTTCTTTCTTTTTTTCTTTTGAACTGAATATCCAAATTTGCCAATTTTTTGACCAAGTTTGAAATACGCACCATGATTAAACACCAGTGGGTTGGCCCCGGCCAAATCAAACTTGCCGGTTTCATTGTCCATATATTTATCATCTACCCTTACATTTACCACCTCGGCTAAAAACATATCATGCGACCCCAGGGTTATTATATCTGTTACAATGCACTCAATACTCACAGGTGCTTCTTCAATAATTGGGGCTTTAACAATTTTGGCTGCCCCAGGAGTTAAATTCATCTCCTTCCACTTGTTGAACTTCCTCCCGCTTTTGCAGCCACACCAGTCTGTTTCCTTCGAAAGGTTCTCAGTTGTAAGGTTGATAACAAATTCACCGGTACGTTTTATTATAGAATGCGAATGGCGCTCTGGCCTCACCGAAATATAACACATGGGTGGATTACTGTTAACCGTACCGGTCCAGGCTATTGTAATGATGTTATATTCTTGTTCATTTTCTCCACAACTTACCATTGCGGCTGGTAATGGATAAACCATTGTTCCCGGTTTAAAATCAATTTTTGACATCTACAATTACATTTATAAAAATTAATAAAAACAAATTTTACACTAATTTATTCAACTTTTAAAATAACCAAATGTTTTCGTATTTTTGTTTATTAACCTAAATCAATAGACATTTTTTAAAACAAATATCATGACCATGTATTTTGCAAATAAAAAAAGATACGGAATTATTGATTATCAGCGCTGTGGGCGTTCCGGGTTAAAGCTACCGTTCCTTTCACTCGGACTGTGGCATAACTTTGGAGGTGTTGACGTTTTTGAAAACGGACGGGAAATACTTCGGTATGCTTTCGATAATGGCATAACCCATTTCGACCTTGCCAATAATTACGGTCCTCCCCCGGGCTCTGCTGAAGAGAATTTTGGCAAGATATTTAAAAAAGATTTTAAACCTTACCGCGATGAAATGATTATCTCGACAAAAGCCGGTTATGGCATGTGGGATGGTCCTTATGGCGACTGGGGATCAAAAAAATATTTGGTTTCGAGCCTCGACCAAAGTCTGAAAAGAATGGGACTTGATTATGTCGATATCTTTTATCACCACAGGCCCGACCCGGATACACCGCTGGAAGAAACCATGGCAGCCCTTGATTTAATTGTCCGCCAAGGCAAAGCTCTGTATGTTGGCATTTCAAATTATAATGCAGATGAAACAAAGGAGGCGGTTAAAATATTAAACGATATGGGCACTCCATGCCTGATCAACCAGATTAGATATTCAATGTTTGAGCGTTGGAGCGAAGAGAATCTTCTTGACACAGCGCAGGAACTTGGAGTTGGAATTATTGCCTTTTCCCCACTGGCACAAGGGTTGCTGACCGACAAATATCTGGATGGCATTCCCGAAAATTCCCGTGCAGCTAAATCGTGGGGATTTTTACAGGAAGACCAGGTAGAAAATGCAATAGACAAAATCAGGGCATTGAATGAAATAGCGGTTACCCGTGGACAATCGCTGGCACAAATGGCCATTGCCTGGTTGTTAAAAGATAAAAAAATAACCTCGGTACTTGTTGGGGCAAGTTCAACCAACCAGCTTGAGGATAACCTGGCATCACTTGATTATTTGACCTTCTCAAGTGAAGAAATTAATGAGATAAACGATATTCTTTCGTAAAAAAAAAGTTGGTTAGAAGCAGAGAAAATATTATTCACTAAAAATTACTAAAATAATGAAAACATTTAAATTCCCACTGGTGATGATTTTAGCATCACTGTTACTGGTTTTTGGTTGTAAAGAAGATGAGGAGCCTGAAGAGTTTAAGCCACAATACCTGGTGGAATCAGAAAAAATGATAACAATTAACAAAACGAATCTTGAAACCATAGTAGGAGCCGCTGGGCTTACTGAATTCACATCAAAATTGAAGTATGATGTTGATGTTTACAAATTAACATACAAAACAGAATTTGAAGGGGACACAATTGAAGTTTCGGGAATCGTTTCGTACCCTGTTGACGCTGATCAATCGTTCGATATGATTAGCTACCAGCATGGCACTATTTTTACAAATGCCAGTGCGCCTTCAGTTTACATGAAAACCGGGGGATACCTTACAAACCCTCAAAACGAAGCTTTTGCCGGTATTTTTATGGCCAGTTTCGGTAATGTTGTGGCAATAGCTGATTATATCGGTT
>JAGYOI010000119.1 GCA_018399395.1 Prolixibacteraceae bacterium | reverse complement strand
AAAGGGCTTTACAAATGAAAATATCAAAAAACAATATTGTTGCTTTCTGAGTCATAACCAATCCATTTTAATAAAATAAAATATCCAATTTTTCCAGGTAAACTTTTCGTTTACGGCATGAAAATAATTAAAAATCAAGTTAAAAAACGAATATTATTGATTTTAATCGTATTAACCTCTTAAAAAAGGACTGTTTATTTTGATTATAGCTTATATAAGTCGCTGGCTTTCATGAGTTCCATCTGGTGTTTGTTGAGTGCATTGATGCATTTTTGAACATTCGCCGGACGAATTATAATATTCGCCGACTGATCGATTGAAAAGGCATACATATACTCAATTTGAACATCTTCTTTGCTCAGGATGTCGAGGGCGCGGGCTAAAGCTCCCGGTTCGTTGGGGCATATCAGGCATACAACCTCTGTGAGGCTGGCCGAAAAATGTTTTTCCCTGAGTATTTTTAATGCTTTGTCGGGGTCGGATACGATAACCCTTAAAATACCAAAATCGCTGGTGTCGGCAATGCTGAAAGCCGACATGTTTATACCGGCTTCAGCCAACAGGCCTGATACTTCGTTTAACCTGCCCGATTTATTTTCCAGAAATACCGAAAGTTGTTTTATTATCATGGTTGTGTATTTTTTACCGCAAAGACGCTAAGGCGCAAAGATGAATTTAAGTTTTTTCTATTTTTCCTTATTGCACTTCGTGGTTTGTTGATTCTTAACTATTAACTAATGACCAATGACCAATGACCAATGACTATATTTGTCTGTTATCAATCACCCGTTTGGCTTTTCCGGCTGTACGTTCGATGGTTTTTGGTTCAACCAGTTGAACCGTTACCGAGATGCCTAAGGTGCTTTCGAGGTTGTGTTTAATTTTCTTCGTAAGGTTTTGCAATTCTTTAATCTCGTCGGAGAAGAATTGCTCCTGGACTTCAACCTGTACTTTAAGTGTGTCGAGTGTGCCTTCGCGGTCTATTATTAACAGGTAGTGCGGTTCGGTTTCGCTCATTTCGAGCAGGATGCTTTCGATTTGCGATGGGAACACGTTTACACCGCGGATGATAAGCATATCGTCGCTACGGCCTTTACATTTTTCCATTCGTACCAGGGTGCGCCCACATTTGCACTTGTCGTAAATTAGCCTTGTGAGGTCGCGGGTACGGTATCGCAACAGCGGGATGCCTTCTTTTGTTATGGTCGAGAAAACCAGTTCGCCCACTTCACCGGGTTCAACCGGTTCTAAGGTTTCAGGGTTTATGATCTCGGGGATAAAATGGTCTTCGTTAACGTGCATGCCGGCCTGTTCTTCGCATTCGCACGAAACCCCGGGGCCAACTATTTCACTGAGTCCATAAATGTCGATGGCTTTGATGTGCAGCTTGGCTTCAATTTCCTTGCGCATATTTTCCGACCATGGTTCGGCGCCAAAAATACCAACACGCATATTAAGAGAGTCGGGTGAGATTTTCATCTCTTCCAACACGTCGGCAATATATAATGCGTATGAAGGTGTGCAGCACAGAACGGATGAGCCAAAATCCTGCATCAACTGTATTTGTTTTTTGGTGTTGCCGCCCGAAATAGGTATAACCGATGCTCCAAGGTTCTCGGTTCCGTAATGAAGGCCGAGCCCGCCGGTAAATAAGCCGTAGCCATAAGCGATTTGCACCATGTCATTTTGATGTACGCCGGCCATGCACAAGGCACGGGTCACATTCTCACTCCACATCGCTATGTCGTTGCGTGTGTAGCCAACAACTGTTGGCCTGCCGGTAGTGCCCGATGATGCATGTACGCGAACAATCTCACTCATAGGTACGGTAAACGAGCCAAAAGGATAGCTGTCGCGCAGGTCGGTTTTTGTTGTAAACGGTAGTTTGTGAAGGTCGGCTACCGATTTGATGTCATCGGGTGTTAGCCCTTTTTCCTGCATCTTTTTCCGGTAGTACGGAATGTTGTGGTAGACCCTTTTTACTGTTGATATCAGGCGTTCAGATTGGATTTCGTTCATGAAATCACGTGAAGCGCATTCAATTTTTTCATTCCAAATCATGGTCTGGTTTTATTTTATGTTTTGTAGTAACGTTGAATTGCACATTTAAAAATACTGTGGCTTGAAGCGGATAAATATAACGAAATAATTTTTTCTGACATAAGTCATAATAATATGGGGGAATTCATTTTGTTGTTCTTTACGTCGGACTCATGTTGTTTAAACAAGCTTTTGAATATTTGCTTTTAATTCATGTGTGGCTAGAAATGACATATAGTTTGTCGATGATGATAAAGGCCTTCAAAGATACTTGTATAATTACAAAATGTAAAAAATGTGTTTAGGTGGCATAATAAGGGGTGGGTTATAAAACAATAAAAAATGTTTTAAGGGATATAAAAAATGGGGGCATAGCGCCAAAAGAAGCAAAATAATAGTTATTGAAGGGAATAATGGGGGTTAAATGTCAAAATGAAATGTTAGAAATGATTTTATTATTTTTGAAAAGCTTGCGCGAGAAAAGTAAAAATTCTACTTTTTGACGCATTAAAACAAAACAAAGTCAAGAAGAAGTGTTTTAAAAAAAGTGTCAAAAGATAAATGAATAGTAAGATATTGTATAACCTGAAAAATTAATTGTTATGAAAAAATGAATGTTTTACTAGTTGCGATTTTATTGTTTGTGTCGGTTGGAAGCTTGAAAGCTCAAGAATGGGATACCGGTTTTAGACATTTACAGTAGTTATGTATGGCGTGGTACAAAAATTTAGTTCAGGCACATGCGTTCCAGCCTTGGGTTGAATTTGCTGCCGGTGGTTTTCTGTTGGTGCATGGGGTTCTGTTAATGCTTCAACCGATGAAGCTTTGGAGATGGACTTATATGCTTCGTATGGCTTCGATTTCGGATTGAGTATCGGTGCTACCGATTATTATTATCCGGGCACTGAGTACTTCGACTTTTCCGATTCCACGGGTGCACATGGTTTTGAACTTAACCTGGGTTACGAATTAGAAGGCCTGTCGTTATCGGCCAACTATATGCTTAACGAAGCAGGTGGCGCCGGAACCGTAGGTGGCGACATGTACTTCGAACTTGGATACTCTTTCGAATCGCTTGATTTATTTGTAGGTGCAGGCGACGGATGGCATACACCCGATGGTGAATTTGGTGTAGTGAACGTAGGCATTGGTACCAGCAAAGAGATCCCAATTACTGAAAAATTCTCGTTGCCGGTGAGTGGTAGTGTTATTCTGAACCCCACAACCGAGCAGTTTTTCATTGTTGTAGGTATATCCTTATGATAGATGGTCAGACTTTAGACATTAGATTATAGACACAAGACAATTAGACTTGTTTTATAGGTTGCATAAATAAAAAATATAAACAAATGAAAAAAATAGAAGCAATTATACGAAGGTCAAAATTCGAAGAAGTAAAAGACGCTTTGGCCGAAGCAGGTATCGACTTCTTTTCTTTCTGGAGTGTGCGCGGTATAGGTAAAGCCCGTCAGGGGCGTGTTTATCGTGGCATCAGGTACGATACCAGTACTATCGAACGCGAAATGCTTTCGATTATAGTACGCGACAAGAATGTGGAAAAAACAGTGCTGGCCATAATGAAGTCAGCCCGTACAGGTGAAATCGGCGATGGGAAGATATTCATCACCAATATTGCAGAATCGTACCGGATACGTACCGGGGAGTTTGGCGACGAAGCGCTGTACATTAAAGACGAGGAAGTTTAAATGCAGCTTCCTGGTTTATTCATAATTATTAGATCAGAAAATACAAACAAATTATAAATTAAATCAACATGGAAGAAACTTTACAAGGCCTGCAAATAGGCATAGATAACATGTGGTTGCTGATTGCAGCATTTTTGGTAATGTTTATGCAGCCTGGGTTTGCAATGGTAGAGGCTGGTTTTACGCGCTCGAAGAATACTGCAAACATCTTGATGAAAAACTTAATGGACTTCTCGATAGGTTCTTTACTATTTTGGGTGATTGGCTTTACACTTATGTATGGCGAATCGATAGGGGGTTTTATAGGAACGCCCGACCTGTTCTTTATGAGCGATGGATTTGGTGATAACTATTCTGATTATGCCGACTTATTTTTCCAAACTGTTTTTGCGGCAACAGCGGCAACTATTGTTTCAGGGGCAATGGCCGAGCGTACTGAGTTTAAGGCTTACCTGATTTTTACAATCGTTATTACCGTTCTGATTTACCCCATCTCAGGGCATTGGACATGGGGTGGTGGCTGGTTGAGCCAATTAGGATTCCATGATTTTGCCGGTTCATCGATTGTACACAGCGTTGGCGCATGGATTGGTCTGGCAGGTTCCGCAGTAATTGGCCCACGTTTGGGTAAATATACGAAAGACGGACAACCGACCGCTATTCCCGGACATAACCTTCTATTGGGTGCCCTTGGTGTATTTATCCTTTGGTTCGGATGGTTTGGGTTTAACCCCGGGTCACAATTGGCTGCTGCCGGAACAGACAATGCTGTAGCCCTTGGGCATATAGCCGTAACCACAAACCTCTCGGCTGCAGCTGGAGCTGTAACAGCTATGCTTGTTGCATGGATACGATATAAACGCCCTACGCTTTCAATATCGTTGAACGGTGCATTGGCCGGGTTGGTGGCGATTACAGCAGGAACAGATGCTGTTGATCCACTTGGAGCAGTGGCAATTGGTACGATAGCTGGTTTTATACTGCCATTTGCTGTTGAATTTTTCGATAAAATATTAAAAGTTGACGACCCCGTGGGAGCTGTTTCAGTTCATGGTGTTGCCGGAGCATTTGGTACTTTGGCCGTTGGACTGTTTTCAACATCTCAGGGACTGTTTTACGGACATGGTGCAAAGCTGTTGGGTATTCAGGCCATTGGTGTTTTGGCATTCTTTGCCTGGGCATTCGGTACCGGTTTGTTGCTGTTCTTTATCCTGAAAAAAGCGGGAGTGTTGAGAGTATCACGCCGGATTGAAGAAGAAGGCCTTGATGTTTATGAACACGGAGAAAATGCTTTTAATAACTAGAATATTTCGGATGCTCATTCGCATATTTCCCAAAATTTGAGTGTTTCCCATTTCAGTGAAAAGCCTGCCATTGTGCAGGCTTTTTCTGTGATTAAGATAGTTGTTTTAATAAATATGATCTTGTATTGTAATTTTTTTATAAAAATTAGTACCTATGTAAAATATTATGATTTTACCCTTAATTATAAACTAATTCATTA
>JAGYOI010000118.1 GCA_018399395.1 Prolixibacteraceae bacterium | reverse complement strand
ACACTAGAGAATACGATCCGACAGCTAAAGCAGACGGCAATTTATATGATGACTTCGATGTGAATTTTGATGTGTGTTCAAATTCCTACTCTTATTAAAGCTATAAAAAAGTTAATAAACACATTTTAAATTATGCTTAAAATATGAAACAATCTGCTGAGCCTTGTTATTTCGATCCCGATGCACATCGGTAGAGAAATCTCAGTTGAAAAATGATTTTTCCACTGATTTTCACAGATTGACACAGAAGGCTTAAATACGTCGATATCAATTCGACTGCTTTCAATCGCCTTCAATTGCTTCCAACTGCTCTCAATCGTCTTCAACTGCCTCCTATTGCCTCCAATCGCCTTCAACTGCCTCCTACTGCTTCCCGGCTACAACCTCGTAAATATCATCTTTCTGCAAATATTTTTGTGCCAATTGCATCAGGTCTTCAGCACGAATGGTGCGAATGGTTTTTACAAAATTGTCGTAATGCGAATAGTCAAGGTCAGACTCAACCAGTGTTTTTAAACTGCCCGACATGGCAAAAATACCATCGAAACTACGCAGGGTTTCACCCAATAAATAATTTCGTACAATTTCGAGCTCGTGCGCTGGCACAAGTTCATTTTGCAGTTTGCTTATTTCTTTATAAATCTCATCAAGTGCGGATTTACAAACACCTGCACCCACTTCGGTCATTATGGATAAATATGCAGCTTTGGGCAGTGTGAAAATCCCCGCGCCAATTCCGTACGTGTACCCCTTATCCTCCCTGATGTTCATCATCAGCCGTGAGCCGAAGAAACCACCCAACAGGGTAATGAGAATATTCAACCCGAAAAAATCGGGGTGCGTGCGGTTTGGAAATAACCGTCCCATACGGATGGCCGACTGCACGGCATCATTTTTTTCGATGAAATGCTCCATCTGTTTTGACGGCACAATTTCAAATTCGGGTTGTCCCGATGCTTCTGTTTTGCCCCATTCGTCTTCACCAAAATACGTCTCCAGCCACTTTTTAAGCGACTCATTGTACAAACCGGCAACAATTATCTTACAACCCGATGATGTGTACTGACGAGAATGAAAGTCAACAAGGTCAGCCCTGCCAAACTTTTCATAATCCCCGATCGTATTTGTATTGGCATACGGATGATATTCGCCAAATAACACGCGTGAAAACTTTTTCTGGGACATGGTTTTCACCTTGTTATTCTCAATAATAAAAGTTTGCCTTTTTTTAGCTATCTGTGTTTTCACCTCTTTTTCGGGAAAAACAGGACGTTTAATAATATCAGCTGTCACATCCAATATTTCAGGCAGGTATTTATTCAGCGTCAGTATTGTCACATTACCAAATTGCTGGTCGGCCGATAATTGCAAATAAGCACCGCGAAAATCAAATATTTCAGCAATTTGTTGTGCCGAGAATCGTTCAGTACCCTGGTTTAAGAACATGTTTGTCATGCCGGCCACCAAATTTTTAGACTGGTACCAGGTCCCGGCATCAAACATAAAGTCGATCTTCACCAATTCCTGGCTCCCGGCATTTATCCCCCACACATCGATACCATTTTTTAATGTCCACCGTTCGGGCAACAAATAATCAATATCAAACAAATTATTTACTTTGGGTGCTTTTTTACGGTTAATCATTCGAATCTTTTTTTTAAGTATAAAAGGGTTGAACAATTTTCTTTTCTGAAAAGTTGCTGTGCTGTTTCGCGCACTTTATCAACAGTAACGTTCCTGTAATACTGGTTTTGTTTATTAATCAAAGCCGCATCGCCCAGTAGTTCAAAAGCCGACAAGGCCATCGCTTTGTTCAGGTAGTTGATTTCGGAATACACCAAATTGGCCTCAACCTTGTTAATCACCTTTTGCAACTCGCTGTTACCTACCCGGTCTTCAATCATTCGATTAAGCTCCTGCCATATCATTTGAGTTGCTTCATCAATACTTACCCCGTTAATCAGTTTGCCGGCAACGGTAAACAACCCGGGGTCGTTATCGCCCGAAATGTATGCATCTAACTCGCCAAACAGGCCATTATCCACAACCAGGTTCCGGTACATTCGCGATGATTGCCCGTTTGACAAAATATCTGAAATCAGGTCGGTCACATAATAATCAGGGCTCAACTTATCATCCATATGAAACGAAAGATAAATGCCATGGTAAGGTACCTCCCGGCTTACATCTTTCTCACGGTATTCTTCCTGAAGTGGCTCAGCCGGCAAATCCCGCCCTGGCACATCACGATGAGGTATATCCCCAAACCATTTCTCGGCTAAACGGAAAGCATGGTCCGCTTCAATATTCCCCGATATAGTAAGCACAGCATTATTGGGTGCATAGTGGCGGTAAAAAAATGATTTAACATCGTTGAGCGTTGCATCTTCGATGTGCGATATATCTTTCCCTATCGTTGGCCAGCGGTAAGGATGTACCTTGTAAGCCAAATCCTTAACCAACGGATATACATCGCCGTAGGGCTGATTCAAATATCGTTGCTTAAATTCTTCAATTACCACATTGCGTTGAATATCGAGTCCCTTTTGGCTAAAAGCAAGCCCCAACATGCGGTCTGACTCCAGCCATAAGCCGGTTTCGATGTTTTGAGCCGGCAGGGTAAGGTAATAGTTGGTAATGTCGTTGGTTGTAAAGGCATTGTTGTCGCCACCCACATTTTGCAGTGGTGAATCGTAATTTGGGATATTCACCGAACCTCCAAACATGAGGTGCTCAAACAAATGGGCAAAGCCGGTTTTATCGGGATGCTCGTCACGCGAACCCACATCGTAAGCCACATTAATGGCAACCATCGGCGTGGTTCTATCGGTATGTGCAATAACCCGCAAGCCGTTTTTCAGAATATGTTTTTTATAGTCAATCATTATTTTCGATACTTCTTTTATTACTACACATGAATCAAAAAAATCCCTATTAAGTTTCGATTTTTTTGAATACTTTCTTCCCTTTCAACCAATTGTCAACCTCAAAACGGTTCAAAACTGTTTGCAACCCACCTTCAATTGTATTCTCAAATACCTGCAATTTATCAGCAACCTCTTTCCGCAACCGTGCCTGAAATCCTTCGTTCATCATTTTTCCGGCCCTCAACGGCATATCAAATAATTCAGGAAAAACGCTGTCGTTTAAAGGATTATCCAGATCGTTGATGCAACTTTGCACATTTCTCGATAAATAAATCCGGCAAGCCATGGGTCTTGCCTGGTAGGCCATACAGAAATTACCGGTTGAATGCAACAAAGGGCAGGGTTGTTTAAATTTCAACAGCTTATCCAATTTAAGAATCGATGTTTTTTCAGCTTTGTCATTAACCCTTTCTACAATTTTATTCAATGCTTTACCGGGGTATTTTTTTTTCAAGAAATTACCCAAATAAACCAGTTCATATGTAGAGGCCAATACCGTTTGATGACAGCAATAGGCACAGCCACGTTTGCAATCGGTTGGCGCACCTTGTTTTTCGGCTGCACCCAAAAAAGTTTCAATAAAACCATCAATGCTTTTATACATCTCGCTAAGCCCCAGCGAAAGCGTTTCGGCTGTCAGCCCCACCCGGATAAACGTATCGCAAATGTTATACCCGTCGTTGAAAAATGCTTCATCGAACTGTTTTTGGTAATTGGAGACACTTTGCATTTATTTAGTTTTCGTACGTAAATTCAAACTCAAGATTACCAAAAGGGAGTTCGTCCTCATATTCGGTAAGCCGGTACTTAAATTTCCAGTCACCGTTAACCGGCTCAAAATCTTCATTTATGGTTACTCCGTCTCCCGGAAAATATGCTTCGTTAAATACCGTATCGTTTTCGGGGTTCACTAAAAGAATATCACACTGACCGTCTATCAGTTCTATTTCACCAGAAAAAAACAATGGACTTGTTGCGCTAGTGAAATAAATATTGAGCGAATCATTCTTTTGCTGCGAAAACTCCATATAATCGACCCTGAATTTGGTGCTTCCTGATTCAACACACGATACAGCAAACACAACTGCAACTAAGAAAGGCCAAATATAAAAACCAATACTTTTTCGTTTCAACATCTTCTTCTATTTTATTCAGAAATAGAACAAAGCTCAACCATTTTATCGAAAGCTTCATCCATTTCCCGGTTGACCAGTTTATCGTTACTTCTTGTTTGAATAATATTTCATAAACTGCGAACGCTCGTAAATAGCCGGAGAATCGATGTTGCGATAACTCATACGCCCCCTGAAATCTTCGATATTCTCGAAACTCCATTTTTTCATAAAGCTTTCCAGTTCAGTAAGCATTCCCTTAACAACATCGAAACCGTTGAGGTATAATGTTGAACAAATTTGCGTTACCTGCGCACCGGCAAGCAACTGTTTGATAACGCCGTCACCATCGTGAATTCCGGTAGATGCTGCAATTTGAGCCTTGGGCAATTTCCCTTTGATTATTCCTGTCCAACGCAAGCCCGGATAGATATCGAGCGGTGTACTCATTACATCGGCCGATGTAAATTCAAGTTTTTCAAGGTCGAAATCGGGCGTATAAAATTTGTTAAACAGAACAACGGATGACGCACCGTTGGCATGGATTTGGTCAACAACCCGGACCGGGTTTGAAAAATTTGAACCTATCTTTACAGCTATCGGGATTTTCACTTTGCGCTTTACCATTCGTACAATATCATAGTATTTTTTGTCGTACGAATCGGCCGAAACATTCCTGTCAACCGGAAGTTCATATATATTCAGTTCAAGGGCATCGGCACCGGCAGCTTCAATTTCTTTGGCAAAATTGGACCAATCGCTGGCATTCACACAATTAACACTGGCAATAACCGGAATATCAACTGCTTTTTTAGCTTCTTTAACCAATTCGAGATATTTCGAAATGGAGTTCATCCGGGTATAATTTTGTATATAGTCCTCCGCCTCGGGGTATGTATTTTGTTCGTTACCGGTATTCATAACCGAATTGGTGTCGATAGAGATTTGCTCTTCAAACAACGATTTTAACACAACAGCACCCACGCCGGCTTCTTCTAATTGCTGAATTTGTTTAACAGAGTTGGTTAATCCCGAACTTCCTGCCACAATGGGGTTTTTAAGTGAAAGCCCCATATAATTTGTTGCAAAATTTGCCATAGTATATTGTTTTCTAATTATAATTCCGTTCCCCAAATATAGTACTTCCTATTCGTACCATCGTGCTCCCCTGTGCCAAAGCCAAAAGGTAGTCGTTGCTCATGCCCATCGACAGCTCCTCAAACGATTCACTATCTGAAAAATATTCGCTTTT
>JAGYOI010000117.1 GCA_018399395.1 Prolixibacteraceae bacterium | reverse complement strand
GCCTATTCCACAATCGGAAATTGATAAAACCGAAGGTGAATTTAAGTTGCAGCAAAACGAAGGTTATAACTAATTGTCACGATTTAAAAGGAAATAATTATGAAGAATATATTTAAAACAGGAATGCTTGCCGTATTAGCGATGATACTGGTAACAGCTTGTGAACCACAGGTTATAGACGAATACGAGCTGGGGGCTGCCCCAGATGCTGGTCAACTTGAGTTCACTATGACTCAGGATGCCGATGATGAATTCAAATATGTTTTTGAGAATAAAACATCTATTGTTGGTGTTCCTTCCTGGAATTTGGGAGGAACCAAAAAAACAGGAGAAAAAGTAACTCAAAGATTTCCGCTACCTGGTGAGTACGAGATTACACTAACATACGCGACACAAGGTGGATCTGCTACAATCTCTAAAACGTTAACGACCGAGAATACTGACTATTCTTTTCTTGAAAGTGAAGAACTATCAATGATATCAGGTGGAGTGGATGCTATTGATGGCAAAACATGGGTGCTTGATAGTCTTTCTGCCGGTCATTTAGGCGTAGGCCCTGCCGGTAGTGCCGGCCTTGAGTGGTGGTCTGCTGCTCCATTGGCAAAACAAGGAGTTGGTGTTCTATATGATGATAAAATGACCTTTAAATTGGTAGGGTTCGACTTTATTTATGAAAACCATGGCGAAAGTTATGTGAAAGATTTCAGGGCTGATGATCCGGCTTATTCCAATGGTGAAGAGAGAGACACTGATTATAAAGTTGATTTTACACCTGCTGAAGCATCATGGAGTTTAGCTGATGAAGATGGTACATGGATATTGTCTCTTATTCCTACAACAAGTCCGATTTTCCCAATTTTTGATGTTGGCGCGGTTAACAATCGATATGAAGTGCTTACATTAGAGGAAAATAAACTTGAGTTGGTAGCCTTAGAAGGTGGTGATGGTAATGCATGGCACTACAGTTTTATTCCCGAAGGTTATGTGAAACCAATGGTAGAATATGAAACTTTTGTAAATGCAACCGGTAATGTAAATGAGTTTGAAGCAGGCATTGAAAATGTTAATATTCCCGATGGTATTACTGTGGAGAAAGTGATTGTTGATTTTGGTAATGGTACGGTGAAAGAAACAACCGACATTAATCAAACTTTATCAGAAACATACATGCGGGCAGCACCTTATAATGTTACAATTTCAGTTGTTGCTTCTAACGAAACATTAACTTCATCTGTTATAGTAAACGTTGAAAGTAATCACCCTGATTACGTGCCATTTTTAATTGATGAAATGGTTGTTTACAATGACTTTAGTGAAGTAACCACGTTTGATGTTGAAGGTCAGGATGCAAGTGTTTCAGTTATGGATAATCCCGAGCGGGTTTATCCTAACAAATCATCAATGGTTGCTAAATATTCTAAAACTGATCAGGCATGGGCCAATGCTTTCATGCAATTACCTGCCGGTTATCGTTTTGACTTGCGCCAGATAAGTACGTTTAAAGTAAAAGTAAGAGGTGAAGCTGGTCAGCGCATTCTTCTTAAGCTTGAAAATACTGACATGGCAGGAAATGCATGGCAGACAGGTACTCATGATCTTTTCTATGTAATTAAAGAAGATAATACATGGGAAGTAGCTGAGTACGATTTATCAGGTGTAGGTGCCGGATGGGACTGGACAGGAGTACAATTTACGGATGATGTTACAACTGATGATCGTTTTAGTAACGGGTATTACAATATCATACGAATAATGTGTAATCCAGGTGAAGATGGTGGAAATGTTGGAACGCATGAATTCTATTTTGATGAATTATCCGGACCACATGTTGAAGGTATCAAGTCTGCTCAATTTTAATGTTATATTTTATAAAGTGTAGAGTTTTACTATTTGACACTTAAAATCTTACTATTATCCTGATAATTAAATAAATATGTGGAGGATGGGTTTTATTCCATTCTCCACTTTTATACCAAGATTTAGTATATTACTTTTTTAATACCAGAATAGATGATGTTTAAAAAAACTTTTTTGATTGTTGGGGTGCTAATGATGCTGTTTGGTGCATGCTCGCCTACATCAACCCAAAAATCGGATAACGACATTGAAGGCAAGGTAGATGCCCTGCTCAAAGAAATGACCCTTGAAGAAAAAATCGGACAGATGTCGCAGGTTGATCCCGGCGTGTTTGGAACTCCGGAAGAACTGAAAGCAGCAATCAAAAATGGTGAAATTGGTTCGTTGCTGAATGTTTTTGGAGCCGAAAATGTTAATGAACTTCAAAGAACAGCCATTGAAGAAAGCCGTATGGGCATACCGTTAATTATTGGGCGTGATGTGATTCACGGTTACCGTACAATTTTCCCGATACCTTTGGGTATGGCTGCTTCATGGAACGAAGATCTCGTGCGTGAATCGGCTGCTATAGCTGCCAGAGAAGCAGCTTCGATGGGTATTAACTGGACTTTTGCCCCTATGATTGATGTAAGTCGCGACCCGCGCTGGGGGCGCATTGCCGAAAGTGCCGGCGAAGACCCGCTTCTTAACAGCATGGTTGCCCGCGCTATGGTTCAGGGGTACCAGGGCGACGATTTATCCGACCCCGCAACAATTGCTGCCTGTGCCAAGCATTACATTGGTTACGGGGCTGCCGAAGGGGGGCGTGATTACAATACAACCATTATACCCGATATATACCTGCATAACATTTATATGCCACCTTTCAGGGAAGCTGTAAATGCAGGTGCTGCAACGGTAATGACAGCATTTAACGATATTAATGGTATTCCTGCTACCGGTCATGAACGCAATAATCGTCAAATACTTAAAAATGAACTTGGTTTTGATGGTTTCGTGGTTAGCGACTGGGCTTCTATCGAAGAAATGATAGCACATGGTTATGCTGCCGACGGAAAACATGCAGCCGAACTTGCACTAAATGCAGCAGTTGATATGGAAATGTCAAGCCGTACTTATGTTAACAACCTTGAGCAATTGCTTGAAGAAGGCAAAGTGAAGCAAGAGTGGATTGACGATGCCGTACGCCGTATCCTGCGTGTGAAATTCCGTTTAGGATTATTTGATAACCCATATGTTGATGTGGAACTTGCCGAAAAGGTACTGGTGACCGATGAACACCTTGAAGTGGCTGAAAAACTTGCCGAAGAGAGTGTTGTGCTTCTTAAAAATGATAACAATACTTTGCCATTGAAAAAAGGGACCAAAGTGGCACTTGTCGGGCCTCTGGCCGATCAACCTTACGAACAACTGGGAACATGGATTTTTGATGGTGATGAAAATGATTCAGAAACCGTTTTGGAAGCATTCAATGCATACAATGGTGAAAATAATGTAGCTTTTGCCGAAGGATTGGCATACAGCCGCGATAAATCGGAAAAAGGTTTTCGTGATGCCGAGCGCGCCATTAACCAATCGGATGTTGTAGTATTGGTAGTTGGTGAGGAGTCAATTTTGTCGGGAGAGGCAAAAACTTTGGCCGAACTTAAATTTCCCGGAAAACAAAATGAATTAATAGAGCTGGCTGCATCAAAAGGTAAGCCTGTTGTTATGGTTGTTATGGCTGGACGCCCAACCGGATTAAGGCAAACACAGGATTTCGCCGATGCTGTTCTTTATGCATGGCATCCCGGAACAATGGCTGGTCCGGCAATTGCAAACCTTGTTTTTGGTGAAGCGGTGCCAAGTGGTAAACTTCCGGTTACTTTCCCTAAAGGTGAAGGACAAGTTCCGGTTTACTATGCCCATAAAATGTCCGGCCGTCCGGCTTCTGAAGAGAATTGGACACATATTGACGAAATTCCCGTTCATGCTGTACAGCATTCACTTGGAAACACGAACCACTCGTTGGATTACGGTTTTACACCACTATATCCATTCGGTTTTGGTTTGTCGTATACAACTTTTGAGTACTCTGATATGAATCTTTCATCAGAAACAATGACTCAAAATGATGAGCTTACTATAACTGCAACAATTAAGAATTCCGGTAAAGTTACCGGAACTGAAGTTGTTCAGCTTTATACCCGCGATTTGGTTGCTTTCTATACTCGTCCGGTACGGGAGCTAAAAGATTATAAGCGTGTTACACTGCAGCCCGGAGAAAGCGTGCAGGTAGAATTTACAATTGGGGCAGATGAAATTGGCTTTTACCTGCCCGATGGAACTTACACCATTGAACCGGGTGACTTTCATGTTTGGGTGGCTCCAAATGCTGCTGAAGGGTTACAGAATGAATTTGAAGTTGTAGAGTAAAAGTAAAATAGATAGTTAGATGCGAAAATCGATAGTTATTGGTAGTATTTAAGTTTAGAGGGGCATTTAATTATTTCTTGTCGGTGCTGCCTGGGTGTAGCACCGACTTAATAACAAGAAGGGGGTTATGATGAGACATTTTTTACAGCTAATAGGTACTGTGTCAGTTTTATTGATTTTCTGTAGTTGCCTGAATTCATCTGGTGATAAATGGGAGCTTGTTTGGAGCGATGAATTTAATTATCAGGGTTTACCCGATGCTTCAAAATGGAACTACGATACCATTGGCAATTCTTATGGTTGGGGAAATAATGAATTGCAATTTTATACCACCCGTGATGAAGACAATGTATGGGTTGATGGATCTCATCTTGCAATCAATGCCTTAAAAGAGCGTACCGGCGATTTTAACTATACTTCAGGCCGTTTAACAACGAAAGAGAAGGGTGACTGGTTGTACGGGCGTGTTGAAGTGAGGGCAAAAGTACCCGGAGGCCGTGGAATATGGCCGGCAATATGGATGCTGCCAACCGATTGGGAATACGGGGGCTGGCCCGACAGTGGTGAAATTGATATAATGGAACACGTGGGATACGAACCCGACTCAATTTATACAACAGTGCATACCGGCGCATTTAACCACAGTATTGGCACACAGGTAGGTGAAGCTACATATGTACCCGATTGCGAAGACGAATTTTATGTATATGCCATAGAATGGCATCCCGAAAAAATTAACTTTTTCATCAACGAAGATAAAGTATTTACCTTTAAAAATACGGGTAAAAATAGTGATGAGTGGCCTTTTGATAAGCGTTTTCATTTATTGCTTAACGTTGCAGTTGGTGGCAACTGGGGCGGAGTACACGGTGTTGATGATTCCATCTTTCCGGCAACCATGCTCGTAGATTACGTGCGGGTTTATAAACAGTGAGACTGAGGTTGAGGCTGAGGTTGAGGTTGAGGCTGAGGTTGAGGTTGAGGTTGAGGTTGAGGTTGAGTCAGCTATTCAACTGTTTCCTA
>JAGYOI010000116.1 GCA_018399395.1 Prolixibacteraceae bacterium | reverse complement strand
TGCTATCGTTCATATCAGAAGCAACATCCGACATCAGTAAGTATGCATTTACGTTCAGGCTATCAGCGTCAATCGATTTTCTGAGCAACTCAATTGAATGATGGTATTGTCCCATTTGATATGCCTGTAAGCCCTTTTCAAAATATTCGTTAGATTTGTTGGTTTTTGTTCCCTGTGTGAATAATGAACATGAATAGAAACATCCCAGCAACAGGACAAATAATATTTTTTGGATCATTCTCATCCTGTAATTGTGAATTACTTATTTAAAAATAGAAGCAAAAAGAATCACTTCTTAATCAACCGCGCATACCCCCCTATCGGGATTTCAAGTAAAGCAACATCGTCTTTAAATTTAAGAGAACCTCTTTCGTAATAGCGCCCCATATGGTTGTAGCTTATAAAATCGATGTCATCTTCCGGGGTTCCTTTAAGCATTACGTATGGATAATCGGAAGAATTAATAACATCAATTGAATTCTGGGAAAAACTTCCAAAATCGTAAGGGGCAACACGATCGTAAAAAACTAATATTTGCTTTTCTTTATTACCGCCAATTAAAACCGGATAACGTTGAACAGGATTAAAGGCTTTAAAATCATTTTGAGTTAAAAACGATGCATTTGTTTTCCAATAGTTAACCCAAAACTTTAATGTCAACCGGACATCGTCAGGCAGCGTATAAGAAAAATATGAAACATAGGGTGTACCAAAAAGCACCGACTGAAATTTTTTGGCAACATCAACAGCAGGATCTTTCGGGTGAATACCTATCACTTCCATAAAAGGGGAATTCTCCCCGTACAATAAACGATTGTTTACGAGTTTTTCACGCACATCGGTTAAAACAGTCGTTCCCAAAAAACCATTAATGGTTTTTGTATTTGATGTGTGTAATGGCCCAACCGATTTATAACTCTGGTTAATTGAAATATCGGGCCGTTCGTAATGCATCGCATATTTCATTTGAGTCCGCAATGAGTCAAGGGCTTTCCTTACTGACACAAAATCCCGCCCTGCATCTTCAGTATCTATGATATGCTCGTTGGAATAGTATCCATTCAGGAAGTCGAACCAAATCCCATCAACCTCCCACTCTGAAACTATTTGCGCATACATCTCGGTTAAATAATCGCGTACTTCAGGGTAACGAATGTCCAATATTGGCTGACTCGATGTTCTGTATTGTAAATATTTTCCTTCAAAATGTTCAAACACAAAATTATGCGCACCAATAAAAGGTTTGGTGTACCACAAAGCAATTTTCATCCCCGATTCCTGCGTTTTCTCAATAAAATTTTTGATTACGTCAATTTCCGAGGGGTCCCACATACCAGTTGAGTCAACTTCAAACCGCACAACATTTTGCCATGCATCATCAAATAAAACCGATTCGAACCCCATAGTCGAAATTGAATCGAAATAATAAGTTATATTATCAAGTGGAATATTTCTATCCATTGGATACCAAACTGAGTATACAGGCTTTAACGATAAGTCTACATTTGTAATCGCTCCCGGGTTTTCAAAGTCGAGTCGCCATTGTGAGGTTGAACGCACAGTATTTGAAAAATGATTATCACTCATGTCAACTAATATCTGCGTTGTATACTCAAGCAGCTCTGCATCTGGCAGTATATCATTAAAATAATTAAAAGAAAAAACTAATGAATCTCCACTCTCCCTAACGTCGATTTGGGTATGTTGACTTTGAAAATCATCGATTGTAGCTAATGTAAGCCGGTTTTGACTATTACGTTCAACTACCGATACCACATTATATTCAGACTGAAGTCGTGCATAATTAGGAATTGTAAGATATGAACTGTTTGACCAGGTTCGTGAACTCCACAAGGCATGTGCTAAATTTCGTGGATACCTTAAATTGAATTGAAAGCGTGGCAACAATGAAGGGAAATCAGTATATAAAGTTAAATTAATAATATACTTGTCATTTTCTAATGTATCGATCCGTATCTCAGAATTGAATGGTTGAATATCACCTTCGATAGAAAATAAATCTAATGAAAAATCAATATTTTCCGGCACAGGTTCTTGCTCTTCAACTTCATAATCACTCATTCCTTTAGGATTGCAGGAGTACAAAAGGAATAGAAGAGTAATTAAAACAAAAATACTATTTATATTTGTAGAAAATTTCACATTCATAATTCTAAGATTTTCGCAATCTAACCATTATATTTATTTCAATGAAAAATCTCACACATCATGAGATATCATTCTTATAATCAGACAAATATTCGATTTTTTTTTAAAATATGCACAACTTAACTACACTAAATTAATCATTTTAAAGATTGTGTGATAATAATTATTCAAATAAATCAAAAAAACTAATTATCCGATCTATAATAAAAGCATAAAATTAAAATAATATCCGAAACACAATACAAAACATTCAAGTTATGTAATTGTTGCACCTTTTATATATTTGCCGTTAAATGAATAACCTGATAAAAGCATATCATAAATACAAAGATGGCTTAATTGTTACATTAAGCTTCCATATTATCCTTTTTTTACTTTTGAACATTAACGAATTCAGGGTGAAGAAAGAATTCTTTGAAACTGAAATGATTATCGATTTCCCTGAAGAGGAGATAGTTAACGATTTTCAGGAACAAGAAAAATCCGCTGATGAGAATAATAATTTCGCATCACACCAGCAAACAAATGTCGCTTCAAACCGGGCCGCAGATCCTACAAATGATTTTTTTGATGAATCATATCAGCGAGAATTAGAAGAAGCACAAAACCTGGCTAAAGATGTAAGTCAACAATTATCTAAAGAAATACCAACTATTGACGATCTTCAAATGCCTGAAGAAACAACAGAAGGAATTGATCCCGATTCAATTCTCAATAATTTGTACAGCGGCGAAAGCAATATTGAATATTACCTTGAAGAAAGATACCACATCCGTTTGCCCATACCTGTATATTTATCGCATAATGGCGGGAAAATAAAAGTAAACATCACGGTAAATCCTGACGGGAAGGTAATTGAAGCCACCCCTGTTATCACAAATGACAATAATAAACAACTCCTTTCATACGCTAAAACAGCTGCAATGCGTACCCGATTCAACAAAATACCCTCTGGCGAGGGTAACCAGGAAGGTTACATCGAGTATCATTTTGTTGCACAATGACCGCAATTTGTTAAATCATTGTAAAAAAATATTGATTTAACAAGTATTAACAACAATTTCTTTTGATTCAGTGTTTCACAACATATCTTTGCAGTAGGTTTATTTTTCATAGTTTTAGGTTTAGTTAGATTAGTTAGGTTAGTTGAGAAAAGGATAGATGCTTCATCTATCCTTTCTTTTTATATCTGCATCCAGCCTGACCGGCTCAATGGCCGTACTGTCTCTACCACAAACTGGTCTGCATTATAATCTTTTTCTTCCGCCTGTACTTTTGCAACATTATTCTGAAGATAGAAACCACTTTCAGTTTGTATCGAAAAGGTTTCCGAATCGTTAATGTTAACAAAACGCATTTGGTCACTATCCCATTCAAGCTTACGGCGTAAAGATTGTAACCTGACGGCCATCGATCCAACCAATATGGTTTCAGTTAACGCCCCTTGACTTTCAAACGAGGCCGACGGCACCAGCCTGTTTTGGGCTGGCTCTTTGCAAGCACGTACCCAGTCGCGTTCATGACCTTCTTGTCCTCCCGGAATCCGGTGAACTGAAGGTTTTATGTCAACATTTTGTTGTACCCCGTTTCTGAATATTTTATAATTTGAACCCCCATCACCACAAACAAGTGTTGCATTTTCACCAACAATAAGCAAACCTCCATTCTTGTAGTTTGACAATATATCTCCGGGTAAAGATTCAGGCACAGCAGGCATAAGTCCCCCATCGTACCAGTGCAATTGCAACTCAGGCATTGCCAATTTTGGAAGATTATCTCTGCGGGCAAAATCGAAAACTATTTTTTGAGCTTTAGGGATACCTTCCAGGTTTAAACCTGAAGAACTGGCTTGCACATGTATCGGTGCTTTCAACTTCAGCGCCCTGAATACAGGTTCTAAAACGGCAGGTGCTTTAATTCCTAAGGCACCATTCCCGAATTTCCAAAAAGCACGCCAGCCAAAAGGTGTAAATTTTTCGTGATAAGGAATAAAAGCTGACGGCCCCAAAAACAGCTCCCAGTTTAAACTTTTGGGCACCCACATTTCATCATCAGGAAACCGGAGCCCCTGCCTCCAACGCGGTTCAGTAGTCCAGGCATGCACTTCGCGTACTTCACCAATAGCCCCCGACCAAATAATTTCGGCAACATCACGTGTTTCATTGCCCGATGCCACTTTATTACCAACCTGGCTTACCACGCCATAAACATCAGCAGTTTCAATCATCCGTTTCAACCCAAATACAGAGTGTGAAAAAGGTGATTGTACAAAAACATGCTTTTGCAGTTGCATAGCGGCAAGTGCTGCAACCGCATGGGTGTGGTCAGGTGTTGCTATAACAACAGCATCCAGCCCTTTTTCATTTTCAAGCATCTGCCTGAAATCGGCATACGTTGCAGCCCGGTTCCATCGCCGATATGCTTTTTGGGCATAATCTGCATCAACATCACATAGCGCAGCAATGTTTTCCTGTTCCAGATTCATAAGATTTTGGTAACCTATACCGCCCACTCCAATTGCACCAATGTTTAACCTGTCGGAGGGGGCAGTGTGTCCCAAACCTGATACTACCGTTGAAGGTAAAATTGTTAATGCAGCAATACCCCCCAAAGAAGTTTTGATAAATTTACGCCGTGATGTTGAATCCAGTTTTTCTGTCATACTTCAAAATTAAAACAAGCCTAAAAATATAATTTCTATTTGAATCTATATATTTTTAGACTTGTTAAAACAGAAAGCGTTTAAAAAGATTGTTTTTCTATTCCGATAACGGGTAAACCAATACCGGGATTTTTGCTTTTCGCACCAGCGATGATGATACACTACCAAATATCATGTTATACAAGAAATTATGTTCCTGGTGCCCGCAAACAATCAAATCAACATTGAGCCTTTTCGATTCTTCAATAATCACATCAATAGTAGCCCCTTCGAGCAATAACCCTTCGGCATCTACACCATTTTTCTTCATTTTATCGGCATACGAAGCAATACGCTTTTTTTCTTCTTTGATGAACTCTTCCCTATCAGCTGTTGCATAATTAGGGGTTACTTCAAACCCCACATACTCGGGCAATGGGGTTGCCACATGCAACAACCACAGTTTAGCATCATACTTTCTAGCCAGACTTTCGGCTTTT